>JAUWWP010000185.1 GCA_030616835.1 Deltaproteobacteria bacterium
CTCCATCAGGAATCCCTTCGCTGGCTGAGCTCCCTTCCCATTAACCTACCATATTTCAGTATCATAAAAAATAAAAAGCCTCCATCCCGAATTCCTCGGAATGGAGGCTTTTTTCTGAAACAGAGCCGGCAGCCTTTTAGTACATTCCCCCTCCCATTCCTCCCGGAGGCATTGGAGGCATATCCTTCTTCTCTTCCGGCTTCTCGGCCACCATCGCTTCGGTAGTCACCATCAGGGAGGATACACTGGCCGCATTCTGGAGGGCGCAGCGCACAACCTTAGTGGGATCGACAACCCCGGCCTCTATCAGGTCCTCATAGACTTCGGTTTCGGCATTTAATCCAATGTTTCCCTTCTCCTTTTTAACCCGATCTACCGCAATTGAGCCTTCAATCCCGGCATTCTCCGCAATCCAGCGAATAGGCTCCTCCAGGGCTTTCTTCACAATATTCACCCCAATTTTTTCATCCCCTTCTAATTTTAACTTATCCAAAGCCGGGATCGTCCGGAGCAGGGCTACTCCCCCTCCGGCAACGATTCCCTCCTCAACCGCGGCCTTGGTAGCATTCAGGGCATCCTCAACCCGGGCCTTCCTTTCCTTCATCTCGGTCTCGGTGGCCGCACCTACATTGATCTCGGCAACTCCTCCCACCAGCTTTGCCAGCCTCTCCTGAAGCTTTTCTTTATCATAGTCCGAGGTAGTCTCTTCGATCTGGGCCCGGATCGTCTTGATCCTTCCTTCCAGATCCGACTTCTTCCCGGCACCATCAATGATGGTGGTATTGTCTTTATCAATATTGATCTTACGAGCCTTACCCAGATCATTCAAGGTAACGCTCTCCAGCTTAATTCCCAACTCCTCGGCGAACATCTTTCCTCCGGTGAGAATGCTGATATCCTCGAGCATTGCCTTACGGCGATCCCCGAAACCCGGGGCCTTCACGGCCGCGCAGTTTAAAGTCCCTCGAATCTTATTAACCACCAGGGTAGCCAGGGCCTCTCCCTCTATATCCTCAGAGATGATCAGCAAGGGCTTGCCCGATCTTGCCACCTGTTCCAGAAGGGGGAGAAGATCCTTCATATTGCTGATCTTCTTCTCATGCAGCAGAATGTAAGGCTCCTCGAGGGAGCATTCCATCTTCTCCGCATCGGTAACGAAGTAGGGAGACAGATAACCCCGGTCAAACTGCATACCTTCCACCACATCCAGAGTGGTCTCCATACTTTTGGCCTCCTCCACCTGGATCACCCCTTCTTTTCCCACCTTTTCCATCGCCTCGGCAATGATCTCGCCGATCTTGGCATCATTATTGGCAGAGATAGTCCCCACCTGGGCAATCTCCTTTCGCTCCTTGGTTGGCTTACTGATCTTCTTCAGTTCCTCTACCACTGCTTCCACTGCCTTCTCGATCCCCCGCTTGAGCGCCATTGGGTTGCTTCCGGCAGCAACCATCTTGCAACCCTCCCGAAAGATTGCCTCGGCTAAAATGGTGGCAGTGGTAGTCCCGTCTCCGGCTACATCACTAGTCTTACTGGCCACCTCCTTCACCATCTGTGCTCCCATGTTCTCGAACTTATTCTCCAGCTCTATCTCCTTAGCCACGGTTACCCCATCCTTGGTAACGGTAGGAGAGCCGAAGGATTTCTCCAGGATGACATTTCTTCCCTTGGGGCCCAGGGTAACCTTTACTGCACCAGCCAGGGTGTTGACCCCCTTCATAACGAGATTTCGGCCTTCCTGCTCGAATTTGATCTCTTTAGCCGCCATTTAATCCTCCTTTTTTAAGTAAGCTCGAATATTTCAAGCTTTAGTTCTATAACTCCCAATTTCTTTACCCCGTTAGAAAGCCCCGTGTGTGCTTCTAACGGGGTTTACTTCTCGATTATGCCCAGGACCTCTTCTTCCCGCACAATCAGATGCTCTTCCCCCCCGATCTTGATGTCAGTCCCGGCATACTTGGCAAATAGGATCTTATCGCCCACTTTTACATCCAACGGAAGAACCTTACCGTCCTCCAGTACCTTTCCCTTGCCCACGGCTACTACCTTCCCTTCCATTGGCTTTTCCTTGGCCGAATCCGGGATAATAATCCCTCCTTTACTCTTCTCTTCCTCGTCAATACGTTTGACGAGAATCCGATCTTGCAATGGCCGAATCTTCATTCTTTTCTATCTCCTTTCCTCTTTTGGTTTATAAAAGATTCAGGTATTGATAAGTATACCTACCACTTACCTCCTTTACTTAATTAGCACTCTTTCCCCAAGAGTGCTAACCAGCTATATTAACATTCAATCTCTATTAATCAAGTTTTAAAATCAGCTAATAATTGTAGTTATAACACAAAATTATTAATTTTAAACTAAAAATTGGTGTATTCTAAAATTTTACTCGAAATTACTTACTTTTAGTCATGTTTCTTCGATATAATTAACCTCTCTCTCCCAGATGTTACAGGCTTACATCATACTGCGGGGATCAAAATCCGCCTCCACCTTTACTTCTTTTGAAAGATTCTCTGATAAACTCTTTCCGATAACCTCTTTGACATAATAATGGAGGTAACGAGGATTCTTTCCCTTAATCAATATCTGCCAACGATGCCTTCCCCTGATTTTGGACCGCGGGGCCGGGGCCGGCCCTAATACCTGAATGTTTTGGGCATATTCTGACTTTTCTCTAAGCCACTTCTGGAAAGATCTCCCCAGCTTCTCTGCCATCCCTTTAGTCCTATCCTCACTATTCCCACTTATTTTGATCAGCACCAGGCGGCAATAAGGGGGGTAGAAAAGCTCCTTTCTCTGAGAGATTTCCTGATTATAGAAGCTCTGATAATCATGCTGCCGGGCAAATTGAATACTGTAGTGCTCCGGATTGAAGCTCTGGATGATAACCTTCCCCGCAGCCTTTCCCCTCCCTGCCCTTCCCGCAACCTGAGTAAGCAGTTGAAAAGTCCTTTCACTGGCCCGGAAGTCAGGGAAATTCAGGGAAAAATCAGCGGAGATCACCCCTACTAAGGTGACATTGGGATAGTCCAACCCCTTGGTTACCATTTGAGTGCCGATAAGAATATCTACCTCACCCTTATTAAATCTTTCTAAGATCATCTGATGAGCATGCTTACGGGTAGTAGTATCCCGATCCATCCGAGTTGCCCGGGCTTCCGGAAAGCTTCTTTTTATTTCCTCTTCTAATCTTTCAGTTCCCAGGCCTAATAGCTCAACTTGCACTCCCTTACAGTTCGGGCAGAAAGTAGGGGCAGGAAGGCTATAGTTGCAATAATGGCAGATGAGCTCCCTTTCCCGGGAATGATAAATTAGCGAGACACTACAGTTCGGGCAGGTGAAGACATAGCCGCATTCTCGACAGAGAACGAATGGGGCAAAGCCCCGACGATTTAGGAAAAGAATTGCCTGCCCCCCGCTGGCAAGATTAGCATTAATGGCCTCCCGGAGCCGGGGAGAGATGCTTTCTCCCCTCTTTCGTTTATCCTCCTTTAGATCCACCAGCTCCACTGGGGGCAAAGTGCTCTCTCCTATTCGCTCCGGCAGCTTCAGCAATTTGAACCTCCCTTTCACGGCATTATGATAGGACTCCAGGGAGGGGGTTGCCGACCCCAGCACTGCCACTCCCCGGGAAAGCTTTGCCCGGAGAACCGCCAGGTCCCGTGCATTATATTTAAGCCTTTCTTCCTGCTTATATGAATTATCGTGTTCCTCATCAACGATGATCATCCTCAAGTTTTCCAAGGGGGCAAAGATGGCCGAGCGGGCACCAATAGTGATCTTCACCTCCCCCCTTTTTATCCTCCGCCACTCATCGTATCTCTCCCCTTCGGAAAGACCACTGTGCAGAACGGCAATACCATCCCCGAAGCGGGCCCGAAAACGGCTTATTAACTGGGGAGTGAGCGAGATCTCCGGTACCAGAACCAGCGCCTCTCCTCCTGAGCTCAATACCTCCGTAATCGCCTGAAGGTAAACCTCGGTCTTGCCGCTGCCGGTAATTCCGTAAATGAGAAAGGGAGAGAAATTTTGGGATCTTAACCCCTGGCATATCTGCTCAAGTGCCTTTCTCTGATGGTGAGTCAAATGATGGGGCGAATCTCTATTCACCTCCTGCTCAAAGAGGGGGCTTCGATAAGCCTCCTGGGTAACTAAAGAGACCAATCCTCTCTGCTCGAGCCTCTTCAGACAGGAGGTGGCAGATCTGAGCTCCCGGGTGAGCTGGGAGAGAGACATCCTCTTCTGCTCCTTAAGCATCTGGTAGAGCCTCCACTGACCAGGTGCCCTTTCTTTCATCTCCCGGATAACCACGGGAGCGGGGTCCTCCTCTCTGAGGATCGCCACTGTCTCCATCTTGGGCCTTGTCTTGGGGGAACTCAACCTTAGATCCAAAGAAATCAGCCCCTCACTCTTAAGGCAGTAAAGTGAATGGTGAGCTTCCTTTCCCGAGAATCTTTTCAGGATCTGGCGCAGTGAGCTCCGGTTAGCTTCGGCAATCCTGTCTAGAATTCTGGCTCGAAGACACTTACTGTCCAGAGTCTCCCGAGCCTCCTTTCCTTTCTGGGTAAGGGATATCTGCTGGTAACTCTCGATATTTATCCCCCCGGGGAGGGCGGTCTTCAGAACCTCTCCTAAGGGGAAGAAATAATAATCAGCAACCCAACTGAAAAACCTGAGTAAATTCTTGCTGAACAGGGATTCTTCATCAAGGATATCAATAATCTCTTTTATCTCAGTAAGCTCTACCGTTCGGGGAAAGCCCAGAACATATCCGGTCACCCGGCGGCCTCGGAAAGGCACCAACACCCTCTTTCCCACTTCAATGCTGGCTCCCAGCCTCTCCGGGATTGAATATAGGAACGATCTATCAACGGGAAGGCTGATTGCTACTTCAGTGTAAGCCTTTTCTTTACTCACTATTTACCCTGTGGCTATAACCTACTTCTTCAACTGCTCTATTTTTATATCACAGAAAGCGAAGGAAAAGAAGGGTATTGGCGACCGCAATTCTTTCCTTGAATATCTACCTGTTATATACTATATTTAGTGGCAAAAAGAGCAGATTAATCTGTTATTTGCCCGGGACATAATTAAGTAATTTTGGCTTAAATAAGGAGAACTTAGACGATGAGGATCGCTTATGTATCAACCTATCTTCCTCAGCAGTGTGGGATAGCTACCTATACTGATTACCTTATCCACGGGATAAGAAAGGTAGATCCAGGATCAGCGATTAGGGTTGTTGCTGAGAAAGGGGCATCTCCTGTAAATGAGGAAAAATTTGAGGTAATTCCCTGCTGGGATAGGAATGAGAATTATGTCGAACCTATCATTGCCCATACGCAAGGTATCGAGGCAATACATATTCAGCATGAATACGGCATATATAATTTTGATGATCGGCTGCCCCATGTGCTCGAGGGGTTAGCTGCCGGCGCTAAAAAGGTAATAACCATCCATTGTGTAAGACCAGGCCAATTCTCCGAGAGAGGAGTGGTGGATGAGAATTTTGCTAAAAGAATTGCCCAACTTGCTGATGAGGTCGTCGTCCACCTTGAGGCACAAGCAGCAATATTAACCAGACTTGGGATACCACGGGAAAAGATTCATATTATCCCTCACGGGACCGAGATCAGTGACGAAAACAAGAAAACCTCGAGGCACAGACTGGGCCTGCCGGAAGATGGAAGGATAATCCTTATGTTTGGATTCGTCAAAAGGCACAAGTGTCTGCACCTGGTTGTTGAAGCGCTCAAAGAGATAGCCGAAAAGATTGAAGGGGTATATTTTTTCTTTGCTGGAGGTCCTGCCCCTACCGCTAAAAAAGAGGATAAGGATTACATCGGACTGGTGAACAAGAAAGTAGAAGAACTTAATCTAAAGAGCAAGGTCATCTTCCCTAACCGATTCTTCCCTAACGAGGATGTTCCTTATCTATTAGGAGCCTCTGATATCGTCCTCTTTCCCTACTATGAAGAGGACCGCTCTGCCTCTGGTTCATTTCATCTGGCTATTGGTGCGAAAAAGCCAGTTATTGCCTCCCGAATCCCGAAATTTGAGGAGCTGAAGAATATCTGTGATGAACTGCTTATTCTCCCATACAATTCCTCGGGAATTGCCAGGATGGTTATTCGTATTTTTGAAGATCCTGAGTTTAAG
>JAUWWP010000559.1 GCA_030616835.1 Deltaproteobacteria bacterium
CTGGAGGTCTTTCCTCCGTAGGTTCCCATCGAAGTTCTCCAGACCATAAATAACGGTAGGATCACTCTCCAGCCTCATCCTTTTCTTAAGCCGGTTATAAAAGACAGCAGCGATAAGCGGCATCTCTTCAATAACCGAGGTCTCCTTTTCAATGATCGAGGCCAGGGTGAGCACCTCTTTCCGGGTAAACTCCAGTTCCTTTGCCCTCTGCTGGAGCTCCGGGGTGTATATCTGCTGGAATTTGTTGACCATCATTCTAATAATCTCCTCCTCCGATTGTCTTCGGGTGAGATGATAGGTGGCAGGAAAGAGGTAACCCTCCAGGCTTTCTCCCTCGATATCTAAGCTGGAAAGTAAGGCGGGGTCTTGGGTCTTGGCAAGGAAAGCCTCTCGATCGCTTAGCCTGAGGGCCGCCAAGAGGGAAGCGATCTGTTGAAGATTATATCCCTCGGGGATGGTTGCCGGGTAAGTCTTGGTCAGGCCTCTGACTAATTTATCCAGAACCTGTGAAGGGAGCATTGAGGTATTGAATTCATACTCACCGGCCTGGATACGGGTGGTTGCATTTAGCAGTCTGGCCAGAAGGAGAAAACGCGGTTTATCCTTAATTACTTCTTTCTCAAACAGCTCGTTTGCTACCTGACTAAAAGGTATTCCCGGGGGTATCTCAATTACCTGGGTGATAGCTTTTCGGTGAGGTGGAATGAGAAGAAAAGGCAGGAGATGGGCGATTAGGATGCTCAGGGCAGAGAGCAGGATAAACAGCAAAATCTTTGAGTATCTTTTCAACCCGCAACTCCTATTACTTCTTTCTGCTATCCAGATAGCCTTGCAGGATGTGGACTGCGGCCAATTTATCAATTACCTTCTTTCTTTTCCTTCGACTCAGATTGGCCTCTAAAAGGGTTCGTTCGGCCGCGACCGTGGAGAGGCGCTCGTCCCAGTAGGTTAGGGGCAGGTTAAAGTTGGCCTTTAATTTTTCTCCGAAGCTCATAGTGCTCTCTGCCTGGGGTCCCAGGGAGCCGTCCATATTCCGGGGCAGGCCCAATACGATCTGCTCCGCTTCGTATTCAGCTATAATTGAAGAAAGCTTCCCCAGGAGCTCTTCCCGGTTTTTCCAGGTTAAAGTAGTAAGCCCCTGGGCGCTCCAGCCGAACTCATCGGAAATGGCCACGCCAATATTCTTCTTTCCCAGATCCAGCCCCAGAATTCTCATCTGCTTAAGTTCCTTAATTTAAATTATATTGAATCGGCAGCGACAGGTCAAGGCGAATTGCAAATTGAATCACGAATTACTCGAATTACACGAAACAATTTTCCCTTTTGGGATTTGGTCATCGGTCATTGGGATTTGTTAAAATATCTGGCCAAAAAGGGCGTTTTTTCTCCTGAATTGAGGTGACAAAAGTGCCATAATGGCCTTATACTTTAACACCTTGAAACTAAAGGGGATTTAGCAGCTAATTTCATTAAAATTTCCCCATTTTCCCCAAAATGGCTGATTCCCGCCTTAGCGGATCGGTCAAAATGTCCTTTTTTAAAAAGCTTTTTAGATGGTTAAAAAGGGATGATAACCGGTAAAAATAAAAAAATATAGGGGAAGATATCCATATCATCCCTAAAAATAGGTGGATGCGGAGATCAGCC
>JAUWWP010000474.1 GCA_030616835.1 Deltaproteobacteria bacterium
ATATCCTGAAGGGCTTTTGAGGTATCGCTAACCTGGATAATAATAGCTGATCTTTGATCTCGGGGTACCCACTTTTGTGGGTCGTTTGATCTTTGATCTTTGATAATGGCTCCCATAGCACCTCTCTGCAGGGCCTCCTCCAAAAAATCGTGCCCATCGTATCTGCCACCCTTCAAGGCTAAAAACAATTCCCCCTCCTTTATAGTCCGAGAATCGATGGAGATGTCAGGAACAGCCAATTGAAGATTACCACCTATTAAATCTCCCTGGCTTGCTTCAACAATCTCGGCCACAGTTAGCCTCTCCATCACATTAGCTGCCCGCCAGTATTCTCCTCACTACATCCCGGTCGTCAAAGGCAACCACCGTATCCTTGAGCACCTGATAACTTTCATGCCCCTTGCCAGCCACTATTACCACATCATCCTTCCTGGCCCGGGCCAGAGCTTCCTTTATGGCCTGAAATCGATCTTCAATTACCAAGTAGTTGCCTCTACGCCCAAATCCACGTCGAATCTCACTGATAATCTGTCCTGGATCCTCGCTCCTCGGATTGTCCGAGGTTAAAATGGAAAAGTGGCTGTAGCGGGAGGAGAGCTTGCCCATGAGAGGGCGTTTTCGCTTGTCCCTATCCCCACCGCAGCCAAAGACGGTAATAACCTTTCCCCCAGCCATCCCCTTAGCCATTCTCAAGAGGCCTTCCAAGGCACTGGGTGTGTGAGCATAATCGACGATGACGGTAAAGTCCTGCCCGCAGTCAATGAGCTCAAACCTTCCCGGCACTCCCTCTACCCTCTCTAACCCCTCTTTAATATAGTCCGATTTTATCCCCTGGCTTATTCCCACTCCAATGGCCGCCAGGGCATTATAGACATTAATTGTGTCAGTGAGTTTCATTTTCACGGGAAAAGCCCCAGCGGGAGTATCGGCCTGGAAAGAAAGACCAGATAGAGAAGAGCTTATCTGGGATGCTCTGATATTGGCTCTTCGTCTTATACCATAGGTAAGGACTTTACCAGGAGCCACTTTAAGCAGATGGCCACGATAGCGATCATCTATATTAATCAGGGAAACTTTCCCTTCTTTCTTTACTCCCTCCTCTCTCAACTGCTGGAAGAGCTTAGTCTTAGCCTTTAGGTAATGGGAGAAGGAACCATGGTAATCTACGTGATCTAAGCTCAGGTTAGTGAATATGGCCACATCGAATTCAATGAAGTCAACTCGGTGCTGGTCCAGGGAGTGGGAGGAAACCTCCAGGACGGCATAATTACACTTAGCCTTAACCATTTCGCTGAGCATCCTTTGTAGATCCACTGATTGGGGAGTAGTATTTCCAGCCGGAAGAATTCTCTCTCCCCAGCGGTAGTTTATGGTTCCCACCAAACCAACCTGGTAACCGGCTGCCTTAAGAATGGACTCGGTGAGGTAAGTAGTGGTCGTCTTCCCGTTAGTTCCGGTGACTCCAATGACCTTAATCCTTCCGGAAGGATGTCCGTAGAAATTATCGCTAATCCTGGCCAGGGCAAGCCGGGTATCCGGCACCACTACATAAGCAATATCTCGTCTGTCCATCCTGCCACCCTCAGTTAGTAGAGCTACTGCTCCTCGCTCTATAGCTTCGGAGATAAAGGCGTGCCCATCCAAACGATAGCCCCTCAGACAGGCAAAGAGGGAACCCTTATCCACCTTCTTTGAGTCATAGGCAACGGCGGAAATTTCCTGCTCCTTGCTGCCCTGAACAGAGCTTACCTCTAAACCCTTTAAGAGCTCTTTTAGTTTCATCTTATAACCAAAATTAAAAACAAGACCAAAAACATATTCCTGAAATCTTCTTTTGCTTTATCTTTTTCAAAATATTTTTGCATTTTTAAATATATGTTTTTCATTTTTGGTCTTTGATTTTTGGTATTGTTTATAATCCGTGGCTTCCAGATAACTCATGACTTCCTCAGCCACTCGGCGAAAAGTAGGACCAGCCACTATCGACCCGTAGTAATCCCCTCGAGGCTCATCGATAATCACCAGGATGACTACTTCTGGGTCCTCGGCTGGCAAATAGCCCATGAAGGAGGAGATGAATTTAGTATGTGAATATCCTCCCCTTTCTGCCTTCTGGGCTGTCCCTGTCTTACCGGCTACCCTATATCCCTTCAGGCGAGCTGTCTTTCCAGTTCCCTTCTCCACCACCCCGATTAAAATCTCGGTTAGCTGTTTAGCCGTCCGAGAAGAGATAACTCTCTTCACTGCCTGGGGCTCAAATTTTTTCACCACTTTTCCTTCTTGATCAAGAACGAAATCGACCACTCTCGGGCGCATTAAGAGCCCGCCGTTAGCAATGGCGGAGAGGGCGGTAGCTAACTGCACAGCGGTAACCGTTATCTCCTGTCCAAAGGGAATGGCTCCCAGGGAAAGTTTTGACCAGCGTTGAGGAGGCCTTATCAACC
>JAUWWP010000442.1 GCA_030616835.1 Deltaproteobacteria bacterium
ATCTTTTTTCCCAATATAATCCAAAGCATTGCGTTGTCGCTTGTTTAACAATGTTAAATGGGTTTCTTTTACTTTCTCTTCCCCTGCCATGTCCTGAGCCTGTCGAAGGGCCATTCCCTGCCTAACATGAACAGCGCCTGTTTTATCTTCAATTCAATCTGCGGCATCATTTGCTCATTTGTCAATATGAAAGATTTGACAGGTGCCCTTTAATGGGTGACCCCCTGCCTTTTAAAATGTGAACCGCTCCCCAATTGCTCTCCCGAACAAGATCGCTAATTATCATAAAGCAATTTCCATCGCCAGGGTGCAAATTTCACCTGGCTGAAGCACGGTCTCCAGTTTATTGCCCTTGAGCTTTAGCTCACTGCGGGAGATCTCCTTCTCCTCCAGGTTGACGGCCTGGACAGAAGAGACCTCTTCCCTTAGCTCAAGCTCAAGGCGCTCGGACTGGAGCGAGGGATTGAAAAACCGGGAGATAACCCGGCGATTCTCCCCCGGATAAAGTGCGCGGAGAAGAATCTTGGCGCTTTGCACCCGGAAGGGCAGCGAGAGCTGAGTCTCGGCAAAAAAGGCCAGGGGAGGAAAAACAAACTGATAGGCAGATCCAAAGACCGCCTCGGTCTCAACTGATCCGCTAAAGAGGATCAGGGAGTAATCCCAGGTGAGCCTCCGCAGGCACTGGGCATCAGGGACTTCAAGCGGAGGGCCCGCCAGACCGGTGCGAAAGGCAAGATCTGCCCGGGCTAAATAGCCGATGCTCCGGCAGAGGGTAAAGCTGAGCCGGGTCCGGTTCTTATCCTGATCCTTTTCCGCGCTTATCTCTTTAAGTCCCCTTCCTGCCAGGATCATTCCTCGCCCTTCCTTTTCCAGGCAGGCGAAGTTCTGAATCGGGCTGGAGGCATAATTCGCCTCGCTTCCCAGAATCAGTCGGGCAATCTCGGAGAGGGTAGGGGGCGGGGGCATAGATTCGTGCTCTATTTTTCGCTTTACCAGGTCAAATCCGGTCTCGGCCCGGCAGTGATCGATTAGATCCGGATACCAGCAATCCACCTGAAGACGATGGTCTTTTATGGTGTTTTCCAAGCTGGTCTTGAAATCTACCCGGCGAAGCCCGGAATAAAGGTAAATCCAGGACTCAACCAGGAGTGAAGCCTTTTTCCGGCTTCTCCGGGCTCGGCTTGAGTCCAGGGATGCCGGAAGCCGGTATAAGTGCTCGAGGTCAAGCCGGGCAAAGGATTTACCCGCCGGCCCGAATTTATAGCGGAATTTATCCGCCCGGGTGATCGGCTGATCATCCGGCACGGGATCAAAGTTGTAGCTGTCGCCTCGATCTCCCCGGTCAGAAAACTCAACCAGAATCTCTTTCCCGCTTTCTTTATCCAGAATCCGGGCCTGTCCGGACTCCGCTAAACATATCTTGAGCCAGCGGTTCTCAAGCCCGGCCTCTGATCTGGTTATTTTGCTGGCAAGATCGAGCCTTCCTTTTCTTATTCGGAAAGGCGAGATTGCCGGGCCCGGAAGATCATCCACCACCGCGATCCTCATAAAGGAGGATTGCCGAAAAAGCCGGAAAACCAGAGTCGAAATCTTTTCCTCTCCAATAACCTTTTTGACCTTTAAAAGCTCTTCTTTGATCGGAAAGTACAAAGGTCTTGCTCCGAGACCGATCTCAATCAATAGCTTCTCACCCTCTCTTCGAGTCCGGAGAGAATTGGGAAAATAGCCGAAGATCTGATCCTGAGAGAAATACCCGAAGGCCATCCAGGCAAAGTTAGCCGGAACCTCAATTTGGTAAAGGGTTTCCTCTTTGCCGGTCCGCTCTGCTCGTTCCAGGGGATATTTTCGACCCTGCTCGTCTTCCAGAATCATTTCCTGGCCTCCAAACAGATCATCCTCAAAGGCAATCAGGCCCGGTGATGCACCCGGAGCCGGATTCCAGACCAGAACCATCCCGGGCTTGGATGAGCGCACCTGGCCGAGTCGGGCAAGGGCATTTTCCAAAAGGGCTTGGGCAAGCTGAAGAATCTTCTCATACCTGGTCTCCATCTCGCGATGCACCGGGTCTATGCTGCAGCCGCAGATGGAGTCGTGGGGATGATTGGAGAGCAGAAGCTTCCATAAATAATCGAGCCTCCCCCTCGGGTCCTCCCCGGAGCCGGGCCAGTCAAGGCAGAGGATCGGTTCGAGATACCTTTCCAGCAGCGCTTCGGCCCGATGGTTCATTTCCTTAAGATAAAGTCGGGCCGAGCCCACTCCGGGAAGAATCTGGGTCCGGGCATTTGAACGAAGCTCACCCTGAAAGGGGGGAATTTCATGCAGGCGGGACTTCAGTTCCTCTAAATAGTCCTCAATTGTGCCCAGCTCCATCTGCCATTCTCTCTTAAGCTCAGAGGCTTCCCTGATTACCCGAGCCAGTCCCGGCTCCGGGGGGCAGTGATCGGCTCCGACCAGAATCAAGTAAACTCCGCTTTTATCCTGCACCCGGATCAGGGAGAGGAAGATATTCATCCGGGCTAAAAATTCATCCGGGGCTTGAGGGAGATTAAAAATGAATCCGTATCCCAGCGGAAGGTAAACCCCGAGCACCGAGCTTCCATCACGGCTCTGCCAGCGGAATTGATTTTTCTCCATACCAGGCACGCCCCTCCAGACCAGGGCGCTGTCAATTCCGAAGCCGCGCAGAATCTGAGGCATCTGAGAGATATGCCCGAACATATCCGGCAGGTAGCCGAC
>JAUWWP010000207.1 GCA_030616835.1 Deltaproteobacteria bacterium
AGATAACTCCCGCAGCGGTGTCCAGAGCGTTAAATAAGATAAGGATGATATATAAAAAGGATGAAATAGCTAAGATAATCAAGAAGATATTATAGAAATGTTAATATATTAATTACGTCCCCTATTTTTCGTTAGCTAAGACAATCAAGAAGATATTATAGAAATGTTAATATGTTAATTACGTCCCCTATTTTTCGTGCACAAGTTCAATAATTGTCACCTCCGGCGGGGCAAGGAAGCGTATGGGCGGCCCCCATGTCCCCGAGCCCCTGCTCACGTACAGTGATGAATTGTCCGTAAGCTTCAGATATCCGGAAGCAGTTTCGTAATACATCCTCGTAATAAGTATAAAGGGAAATATCTGTCCCCTGTGGGTATGTCCCGACAGCTGCAGGTCGAAGTGTCCAACAGCATCAGCGTCTATTTCCGGCCGGTGCTTGAGCAGTATGGTAAACTTCCGGTTATCAAGCCCGGACAGCAGTTTCCTCTCCGGTACTTCCTGATAGAGGCCGGAATGCCTACCGGTACGGTCATCGACGCCCGCGATGTTCACGATCCCGCCGGCGACCACCGCCTCTCCCCTCAGGACAGTGAAACCTGCCCGCCTGGTAAACTCCAGTGACTGGCTGAGCCCGGCATAGAACTCATGGTTTCCGGTTACCGCATATTTCCCGTATCTCGGCCTGACCCTGCTCAGAACCCCGCCAAGCCCCTTGAGGTTGCACATCTGACCGTCCCAGAGGTCACCGGTGGAAACCAGTATATCAGGCTCTGCCCGCTCCACCGCGTCCAGGATCAATCCCAACCTCTCCTCCCTGACGATTAGCCCGAGGTGCACATCTGATATCTGCACAATCCTGAGCCTTCCTGCCTCCGCCGGTAGCTTGGGGGTGCTGATGACTATCCTCTCGGTACGTATGTCCCTCGCCGAAAAGTAGCCGTGGACTGCTGCGATCAACGCGAATAAAAGCGAGATAAAAAAGGAATAGCGCGCAGAGGGCGAGAGCCGCGAAAGGTCCTTCTTAAACAGGGTACCGGCAGCAGACACCAGCAAGCGGTATATATCGAGGGCTAATGAGGCAGAAAAGAAAAGGAAGATAAGCCCCATCCAGATGTATCCTCCATAGGCCATAAGGCGTGCTAATCCTGCAAAACCAGCACGCTCTGACAGGCGAACGATTACCGGGGCAAGCACCATCAATACCATGAACCCCGCAATCGAGGCTCCTGCCCTCCGCCCGAAGTTAAACGCCCTCCTTGCCTTCATGAACGAGTAGAGGTGGAGCCCGCTGTAAAGCAGAAAATATATGAGCAGAAAGGGTACCATCACCTGATCCTCCTATTCCCTTTTACTTATAGCCTAAGCCGGATGAATTCTCAAGGTATTTAGGGAACAGGCCTTTGAGGCCTACCCCGACTACCTCTGCTATTTTCCCAGTTGACAAGAGTATTTTCTCATAGTATTTTTAACTGGCAGAGGGATTTTCCCCTTCAAGGAAAGGAGAGAAAAATGGCTTTCGGTGATTATTTTGATGAAAAGATGTATAAGCTCCAGGGCACCGAGGAAATGAAGGAGATTCAACGCAAGAAACTTATATCCCGACTGAACTCTTCGTATAGCAGTAACGAGTTCTTCCGGGGGTATTGCCAGGACAAGGGTATAAAAGACATTTCCTCGATTAAGACCATAGAAGACTTTCGGAAGGCATTCCCAAGCGTGAGCGAGCCCAGGAGCGCTATGGCCGAGATGCTGGGCAAGATCTGGAAAGGCTCCCTACCTGATACCATGGCTTATCTTGCCGGGATCTCAAAGAAAGATTATACCCTCATGTGTGCTACCTCAGGGACTACCGGGGTTCCCACTCCTTATTTTTTTACCGAAGATGACTTGCGGATAATGGCCAAGGGCATGAGCAGGGGAGTTTGGATGTGTGGTTTAATGCCCGGGGAAACCGTAGTTCATGCCTTTGCCTTGAGCATGTTTGGAGCAGGTGTCCCTATGGTAGAAACCTTAATAAGACTCGGGATAACTGTGATGCCGGTGGGAGCCGAGGGGGGAAAGGAGAAGCTCTTCTCCTTCAGTGAGATGTTCGGAGCAACCGTAATCTTCTGCACACCTTCCTATGCCGAGCACCTGATTGACACCGAACCAGAAAGGGTAAAAGCATTAGGCTTTAAGCGGGTGATGTGTGGTGGTGAGCCCGGTGCCGGCATTCCGGAAGTGAGGAAAAAAATACAGGATGGCTTTGGCTGTCCCCTCACTGATGCGATGGGACTGATCGGAGGCATGTGCCTGTTCTCCTGTGATTTAGATGAATATGCGGGTCTTCACCACTTAAGCGATGACATCATCCTGTTTGAGTTAGTCGATCCGGACAGTAAGGAGCCGATCCCCTTTGAGGATGGGGCGGTGGGCGAGTTTATGATCACTGCCTTGGAAGGTAACCCCCTCGGTATGCTGCCCCGAATATCTGCCGGCGATGTAGTCCAGGTATTCACTGAGCCCTGTAAGTGCGGAAATCCGGGCTGGCGGATGAAGGTCCAGGGTCGCACCGACGATATGCTCAAGGTGAAAGGAGTGATCGTCTATCCCTCGCATATAGATGGGGTAATCACCGGTTTTGTCCCCCGGGTGACCGGAGAGTTCCGGATCATTCTGGATACCCCCCCGCCCCGGGTGGAGCCGCCACTTAAGCTAAAGGTTGAGTACGGTGAAGGAGTAAAGCAGGAAGAGCTACCCGCCCTGGCCGATGAAATCGGGAAGGTAATGCATAACAAATTGAGAATAAGGCCGCAAATCGAGTGGCTTGCTCCAATGACCCTGGAGAGGTCAGAAATGAAAACCAGGTTCATTGAGAAGGCCTATGAGAAAAAATAGGAGGATGAGGTGGGCAGAAAGATATTAGAGCCAATTAGAATAAAGAGCATGGAGATTAAGAACAGGATAGGCTTTGGACCTATGCTTAATCAGCCGTACGGTGAGGATCATGGTATATGTGAAGACACGATCAGGTGGTTTGTGGAGAGGGCAAAGGGGGGGGCAGGGTTTATCTTGACCGGGGCTGCTAATCCAAGCCTCCTTGCTTATGAAGAAGCCCTTCAAATGCCATCTATGGGCGGATTGGGGCTGGGGCTAACTATCCATGATGATAAATATACTCCCGGGTATGCCAAATTGGCAGAAGTAATGCACTCATATGGGGTAAAGATTGGGGTTCAGGTTGCCGCCGGTGGTGCCCTGGTAGGAGCTTCGCCCTCACCCTATCCCAAGAGAAATTTTATCGATATTTTGATGGGGTTGCAAATACCCACCAGGGAGCTCTCACTTGAGGAGTTGGAGCAAATTAAGAACGAGACTGTCGCAGCTGCCGCACGGGTAAAAGCCGCGGGAATGGATTGTGTGGGGTTACATTGTGCTCATGGTTATGTTTCACTCTGGGGCGGGTTCATGTCGCCTTTTAGTAATAAGCGGACGGATAAGTACGGCGGAAGTTGGGAGAAAAGATTACTCTATGCAGCGGAAACGATACAGGATATGAGAAAGGCAGTGGGCGATGATTATCCTATATTAGTCAGGATCAGCGCTGACGAGCTTTTTGGCGAGGCCGGCGTTACCCTAAATAATACCCTTAAATACACCATCCCCATACTTGAGGAAGCTGGTGTAGATTGTTTCGATGTCACTATGGGGTCGCAGCTGCATAATCCGAACAATATTCCCTCACTATATGTTTCTCGAGGGCATTTTATGTACTTACCTGCGGCGGTTAAAAAAGTAGCTAAGGTGCCAGTAATCGGGGTGGGGAGAATTCTGGATATGGAGATGGCTGAAAAGTATTTAGAGGAGGGCCGGGCTGATATAATTTATTTAGGGAGACAACTTATTGCTGACCCGGAGACTCCCAAGAAGTACTTTGAGGGGAGAACCGAGGATATCCGGAAGTGTATTGGAGATCTCCCCGATCTGGGTGGATGTGTTGAATGTTGTGCGATTAATCCTACTCCTCCCTTAATGGAGGCGACCGACTCAGTGACCCCAGCGGAAAAGACAAAGAAAATCCTGGTTATTGGCGGAGGAGTAGCAGGAATGGAGGCCGCAAGGATAGCTGCCCTGAGAGGCCATAAAGTAACCTTGATTGAGAAAGATTCGGAGCTCCGTGGCATGGTTGGCATTCTTTCATACGCTTCTTTGACAGCCGAGTTTAGAAATATTGTAGACTTTCTTTCCACTCAAATAGGAAAGCTCAAGGTGGATGTGAGGGCATGTAAAGGAGCTACCCCCGAAGATGTTAAGGAGCTTAATCCTGATGTCGTTATCATCGCAACGGGATCATCCATGACAGTACCAGAGGTGGCTCAGGGGAAACCGGGAGTAATGACACATATTGAGGCTCTGAGGAATAAAGCCGCTATTGGTGACAAAGTTGTCATCCAGGGGTTAGGCTACGGCCCCGAGTTGGCGATCTCCCTTGCTGAAGAAGGCAGGGATGTAACCATTTTTGGTAAAGGAGATGATCTGGCAACGAATGTGCCACCCCTCAGGAGATGGTTTATCATAAAGAGGTTAACAGATGTTGATGTTGCGAAAGGAGATGGAGACATTCCCATGAGGGTGGAGGACAATCCCCGGGTATTAACTGGCATGAGTCTGAAGGATGTTACTCCCCAGGGAGTTGTTTTAGTGGATAAAGAGGAAAAAAGCGAGACCCTTCCATTTGATACCTTCATTATCTCTCTGGGTAGGAGGA
Organism: Deltaproteobacteria bacterium; assembly: GCA_030616835.1. Classification (GTDB taxonomy): domain Bacteria; phylum Desulfobacterota. The sequence goes on from JAUWWP010000207.1 coordinate 4,749, forward strand.
GCAATACTTCTCTCTTTGAAGCGCTACAAGGGAAGGCTCCCGAGCTTTATCAAGTCGGAGACTGCGCAAAAATCGGAGAAATTAGGGATGCAATAAAGAGTGCTAATGAGATTGCAAGAAAAATTTAGGATCGATAAGAAAAGAAAAGCGCCTAAACAATCAGCCAAGGAGGAATTTAATGGAGCAAGGCAAGTACGGCAAGATGAAATTAGAACCTGAGAAGGGGGAGATTCCCTTAAGGGAAGGGATATTAAAGTTTCCTTCTTCTCCCGAGGATGAGCCTCACCTGATTGCAAGTAGGTGTAAATCATGCGGAGATATTGCGTTCCCTCCCAAGGTATTTTGCGGCAAATGTGAGGGGGAAGAGACGGAGGAGTTCCTCCTCAGCAACCGGGCCAAGGTATATACCTATACTATTGTCCACCAGATGGGTATCCCCGGCATCGAGGTGCCTTATGCCCTGGTGATAGTGAAATTCCCGGAAGACGAGGAACTTCTTATTGCCGGCCAGATAACCGGTTGCAATCCCGAAGAAGTAAAGATAGGTATGGAAGTAGAGACGGTAATAGATAAGGTGCGTTCGGGCATATTAGGATTCCTTACCGGCGAAAGCCGGGATGTAATCGGCTATAAATTCAGACCGGTAGGAAAAAAATAGGCTCTTATTCAGGGAATACAGGAGTATAATGTCAAATGCCAAAGCTCAAAGTTCAAATGAAACCCAAAG
>JAUWWP010000153.1 GCA_030616835.1 Deltaproteobacteria bacterium
AAAAGGCTCCCTCGCTGAAAATTGCCTCCACGAATGCCGTGGTTAAACGATTGAAATTCGGGGAGAAGGGGGTGACCTGCTGTCTGGATCACTTCGGAGAGGACGGGCCTGAGTGCTTTACTGAGGGAACGGTGATCTATATCAATCGGGCTCATCCCCTCTATAAACGAGAATCTAAGAAAAAAGACACCCATATCCTAAATATCACCCGGCTTCTGACCCAGGAGATCTCCCTGATGAAGGATCCAAAGGATCCCCGGGAGGCCTACAGCCGCCAGAGCCATCTACTGCGGGACGCCTTTAGAGATGGAGAGTAGGCCACTTGTCTTGTTGCGGATTCCGTATTTCTGTGATTAAATGGCCGGTTTTCGGAAACTGAAAGGAAGATTTGAAAAATGAACCAAAAAAGAATATTTGATATCGATGTTACGGGGAGGGTTTCTGCTAAAGGTAGCCAAATATTGGGTGAAGCTCATGAACATTATGCTACTGCTATCATAATGAGATTAGGTTTTGATGTTTCTGTTTCAAGCGTTAAAGGTGGCTCCTACGATTTATTAATTACTGCCTATGAAAACGGTGTTGGTTCCAGGGAGAATATTTTAAGAGCACAGGTTAAGACATGTAGTAACAGTATACGATTCATTGGGGGAATTCGAGCAGGAATTGATAGAGAGTATAAAAGCGGTGTTAAGGAGTATAAATATTCCGAGAAACATAATGATCTTTTAATTGGGGTAAAAAGGGATACCTTGGATTTATACCTGGTGCCGACGAGATTCGTCCGCCACTTTGGAAAATCAAAGAGTTTAGGTCAACTTGGATGTCTTAAGAATAACTGGGATATATTATTAAACTGGAGAGATAGGTATCTGGAGAGACTATTTGATGAAATCGGAAAGTAGTTACTCCTTTTTATTTCTCTAAGACAATGACCCAATCGGTATTTATTCTTTCTTCTCTGGGGACTTTTATAAAATGTTTGATTATTTCAGAAGCAAAGTAGGTATTAATCTTGAAACCTATTCTTCCGGCGATTTCCATAAGATATTTCCAACTTTCAACAAGGTAGCCTCTAATTCTATTATTGCCCACTACAATAATGTATTTCCCTCCCGGCTTGAGGGCTCGCTTTACCTCGATTAGATTCTCCTGCATGTCAATAAGGTATTTATATAGGATATACGACCTTCTGGGATCCTTGTCGTAAATCTTTGTCAGCAGTTCGTCTGCATCTTTGAATCCGATTTTATAAAGATGTTTATATTCGCTGTGATTTACGGTTTCGGTCCCAACATGGATCCTTTTTAGGGGTGCCAAAGAGCCGTTGGCAATCTCCAGCCAGTACATCTCAAGTTGATGGGTTCGGGGGTAATCCACTGCATTTACATAAGGCGGAGAGGTTATTGCTAAGTGGAAAAAGTTATCCGGATACTTTATGTCCCTTGCATCACTGTCAATAGGAATTTCGACTTTTATGTCTCTTGGACATATTTGGGAAAACTTAGCCACCTTCAGCACGCTTGTATCTATGACCTTAATGAACCTACTTAAAGCATCTCCAGGATTAACCCGTTTATTAAGCTTCTTACGAATAACAGTCCTGGTGCAATTATTATCAGCATTTGAAACCGATCTAATAATAGAGGAAAAGCATATTAAAAAGAAATCCACTATATTTTTGTTTTCCTTTTCTTTATAATCTCCCAAATAATCGCTGTCTAAACTCAATATGTTTTTCTTTAAAAAAGTTAATTCTTCAATGATATATTTATTAAACCAGTTATCTCTATAGGGAAACTGAATGAATTCTTCCTCGCATAATTTGGAAGTTCTGTATTTTTGAATCTTATTTTTTAATGATCTGTGAGCTTTCTGCAATGCCTCTATATTGATCGGTGTGAGTTTAACTCGGGCCAGGAATCTGGAGAAAGGATCGACATCAATCGCTACTGAATGCCTCCGGGATAAGAGACATTCAAGGTTCACGGTGGCACTTCCTGCAAATGGATCCAGTACCCAATCACCTTCGTTAGAATATCTTTGAATCAACCAGCGCGGCAATTCAGGAAAAAATTTTGCCGGAAATTTATGAAGACCATGCGTCAGGATGGATTGGTCATAACTGATAAATAAAAATCTGTCGCCATTATTTACTTCCAAATTAAGGGGTATTTCTCCATCCACTACGGTAATCTCTTCTCCAAAGTCATTCTTTGTTTTTGTAACCTTTGTTTTTTTCTCATCTAATTCAAAAAGAGTTGGCTGCGATATCTCTGTCAGAATTCCATAGTAACTTCCAGGCTCATTTACGTAGTCAGAGTTAAGATTGCCATTGGCAAGACTATATTGCTTTGGGGAGGTATTTAATTTCTTATTATTCCGAATTTTTAATTCTGAACGACTCATTATCTTGTCTTTCTATTAAAATTAAGACTTATCTGGTATTGCTTTGAGCGCGAATTCTTCAACCACTCAATAATTTCACTTTTTAAATACCGGTATTCCCTTCCCACCTTGGCATAAGGAAGGTCAGAATCTTTTCTTAATTTCCAGAGGGTTGTTCTTGAAACCCCCAAGAACTCCTGAAGTTCCTCTTCGTTAAATATCTCTTTGTCTCTAATATCCATAAATATTTAATAAACGCATATTCTCATATTTTAACTTCATTAGATATAAATTAACTTAAATTATAGATGATGTCAATAGTTTTTTTAATTTTATTTTGACTGGAGCCTTTCGGGCAGGTAGAATTATATATGTTTACGGGAGTTTAATGGTGTTTGAATTTATCAAAAAATGAAAAAGAATCTTCTCCTGACCGGTAATCCCGGGATTGGAAAGTCAACTATAATCAAAAAGGTGGTCTCGGGGCTTAAGGGTCGAGAGCTAAAGGGGTTCTACACGGAGGAGATCCGGGAGGGGGGGGTTAGGAAGGGGTTTAATATTATTACCCTTGATGGCAAAAAGGGGATACTTGCCCATTGCCGGTTGAAGAGCCCCTATCGGGTGGGAAAGTACGGGGTGAATATCACCGATTTAGAGACAATTGCGGTTCCCGCAATCCAGCCTTCGGGCAACCCCGAGAGTATCATCATTATTGATGAAATCGGGAAAATGGAGTGCTTCTCTAAAAAGTTTGTTGAAGCCCTTTATTATGCCCTGAACTCCGATAATCAGGTGCTCGGGGTCATCAAAAAGAAAGGAAATGGTCTGGTAAATGCAATTAAGCTACGAGAGGATGTGGAACTGGTCGAGGTTACTTTGAGAAACCGGGATAAGCTTGCTTATCAAATCGTAGGAATGTTTGAATTGCCTTCCCCAATGTAGCTTAAATTCTGCAATTTGACTTAGCTAATATTAGGTATTAAGGGGAAAAGGGGGACAAAAATAATAGTTGACTTGGTTTTATTAAATATATATAATTAACAATAATGTATATTTATTGTATTTAATATGAATTATGCCAAGTTAGCCATTTTACGGGATAAACTTTTTTTCCGGGCCGAGGATGTGGTTACGATCCTGGGGATTCGGCCGGTCTCAGCCCGGGTATTGTGTTCGCGTTATGTTCAAAATGGGTTGTTTACCAGGTTAAAACGCGATTACTACATCCTTACCGAAAAATGGAAGGTTTTAACCCCGGAGGAACTCCTTCAGATCGCCAATTTTATCCAGGTGCCGTCCTATATCTCTTTCACCACCGCTCTGGCTTTTTACAATCTCACCACCCAGGTGCAGAGGGATTTCTGGGAAAGCGCGGCCTGGAAGCGGACCCGTCGATTTCAGGTCGAGGAAAGCGAGTTTCATTATTATAAATTGCAGAAGCAGCTTTATTTCGGTTTTCAAAGGACGAACGGAATTTTTATGGCCACCAGGGAAAAGGCCTTATTAGATTCTCTTTATCTTTATTCCCTGGGCAGGTATCCACTGGATCTCCCTGCCCTGGATTTAGGTAAGGTAGACCGGAAGCAGGTTGAGGGTTGGATAAGGCAATATCCCCAGAGGACCCAAAAGTTAGTTAAGGAACTATGCAAGATCTGATTCGTCAGGAAAGATTCGAGATGGAGGTTTTAGACCGCCTGAACAGCGGCCGGTTTTTAGTCCCACTTGGGTTTGTCGGGGGGACGATGCTAAGGCTTTGCTACGGTTCCAACCGGTTTTCTGTGGACCTGGATTTCTGGTTTGCCCGGGAGATTGATTATCCTGATTACTTCAAGAAGTGCCGCGGGCTTTTTAGCAAATATTACCAAATCAGGGATGCCGCTAATAAATTTCACACTATTCTCTTTGAACTTGCTTCTCCCGAGTATCCCCGCGGATTTAAGATCGAAATGAGAAAGGGGGATAAAAGCTTCCGCTTTACGGAGACCATTGCCTTCAGCCAGTATTCAGATCTGCAGGTCCGGGTCAAGGTTTTAAGCCTGGAAGATATGTTGGCTGAGAAGATGAAGGCCCTGCTCCAAAGGGGAGAAATCCGGGATGCCTTTGATCTTGAGTTTATCTTGAGGAGGGGGGTGAAGTTAGAAGTTGACGCCAGGATGCTGGAAAAGGTGCTCACAGTAGTAGATTCGTTCAAGGAAAAAGATTATCAAGTCAAGTTAGGCTCTTCATTAGGAGCCGAGAACCGGCGTTATTACCGGAAGAATAGGTTTGAGTATTTGGTTTCAGCTATTAAAGGTATCCTCCTCCACTGAACCATACTTCGTCCTGCAATATAAAGCAATAGCACAACAACGATTACCCGGGTAATTTGACTTAGCTAATATTAGGTATTATAATAATATGTTATGCGTGAGGCATCTCGATGCTTCGGGATAAAAAAAACGCAAAGTTAATTAACTCAAAACGAGGACTCGTAAAACCTTACAGGAGGTTTAGGCAATGAAAAACAATATCCTCTTAGCTTTCGGGAGCGCTTTTCTGGTCATCGCCGCCTTATCCACTCAGGTACTGGGCAGCCAGACGGCAGTGGGGGTTATCCCCTTCACCAATCTAACCAGGAGCGAGGAACTGGCATGGTTTGGTGAGGGGATAGCTCAGAAGATCGGAGCGGAACTGGCCAAGGAGCAATCTCTCGAGCCGGCAGGTAAGGAGAAGATGGAAAGGGCACTGGTGGTGGTTGGTGTAGATAGGGGAGAGTCAATGGATGTTAAGCGAGCTACCGAGGTAGGAGTGATTGTGGGGGCAGAGGTGATCATATTTGGGGACTATCAAAAATTTGCGAATCAGATGCAGATTACTGCTCATCTGGTAAGGGTAAAAACGGGAAATGTGATGACAACGATCTCAAAAAAGGGGGAGGTTGATAAGATCTTTGATCTTCAGGATCAGGTAGTGATAAATGTCGGGGATTACCTCAGAAGGACCATAACCGCTCCCAAGGGAAAACCCTCTTCCCCTCCAAAAGAGGAGACCCCCTCTACCCCTAAGGGAGCTAAGGCTGCTGCTGGTTCGCAAAAAATAGCCGAAGCCAAACAGGCCTCACCCACAAAGGCGAAAAAAGGTTACTTGGCCGCCAAGGAAGATGAAGCGACCATGAGAATTATTGCCAAGCAGAGAGGAGGTTCCTTACCCGCTGAGCGGGAGAGAGGTGGCGGGAGGCCGCTGGGGTATACTGCCGGTACCGAAAACGAGGCTACCCGAATCCTGCTGCAAAGACAAAAGGCATTAGAAAAAACAGGTGCTCCAACCGGCTCACCGAAGGAGCGATTAAAAGCTAAGGCGGCGGAGTGGTACAACAGGGGGGTAGAATTAGGAGATAGCTCAGATGAAGAGATGGCCTGCTATAAGAAAGCACTGGAAATTGACCCCACCTTTGAGCGAGCCTATTATAACTTAGGCTCGATCTATATCCAGCGAGGAATGATTGATGAATCAATAATATATTTCAGGCGGTTCCTGACCTATTGCCAGGATCCCGGGGAAAGGGCAGAGATTCAAAATCTGTTGGCGCAGATTGAAGGAGGCCCCACCTCGGTTCCTCCAATAGATGTAGGGCCGGCAAGTGCTCATACCGCAGAGGAGTGGTACAATAAGGGTAGGAGTTTGAATGACAACTCTGCTCTGGAGATCGAGTACTATAAGAAGGCCATCGAGGTAAACCCCATCTTTCCCAATGCCCACTATAATCTGGGTCTCGTCTATCATACGTTGGGGAAATATGAAAAGGCCGTAAGAGAGTTCAGGGAATACATGCGCTATTCAAAGGATTATGCCGAGGTAGAAAGGGTCAGGAGGGTGGTAAAGCAAATAGAGGATTACCTCTCTCAATAGCCTCTACTTAAGGGAATAGCAGGGAGTAGCAAGGAGTAGCCCTTCGACAAGCTCAGGACATGGCAAGGAATAGCAGGGAGTAGCAGGGACTTGAACCCTATCTATTGACATTTGGATTTAACTGTTTGCCCAGAACAATTCGTGATGAGCCACAAATATGCCCCCCGCGAAGCTACTGATTGTCAGCAATGAGAAATCCTTTCGACAAGCCCTTCGGGATATCCTGGTTGATGAAGGGTTCTCCATATTTGAGGCCGAGAATAGAAGCAAGGGAATCAGTATGATCTCTGAATTCG
>JAUWWP010000325.1 GCA_030616835.1 Deltaproteobacteria bacterium
CCCCTTCCTCGCTTTCTTTCAGTTGTTGTGATTTTCGCCCTTCTGGAGATCCCGGATCAGTCAACCGTCCTTGGGAGGCGAGATAAGGCCATCCTGGAGTTTCTTTATGCCAGTGGGGCGCGGGTCTCGGAACTGGTGGGACTGAACCTGAGCTGTCTGGATCTCGATCTGGGAATCGCCCGGGTGCTGGGAAAGGGCCGAAAGGAGAGGATCGTGCTTCTGGGCTCGAAGGCAATTGCTGCGCTCAGGAGCTGGCTGGAGATAAGGGGGAGTCTGCAAGGACCGGAGGTTGCTGAGGATGGTCGGGAGGCGGTTTTTCTGAACTATCGGGGGGAAAGGTTGTCCGCCCGAAGTGTGGCCCGGATCGTTGATAAGTACATTGTCCGCTGTGCACTGCTCAGAAAAATAAGCCCCCACAGCCTGCGCCACACCTTTGCCACCCATCTCTTGGATAACGGGGCCGATCTTCGGGGAGTTCAGGAGCTTCTGGGGCATGTTAGCCTCTCAACCACTCAGAAATATACCCATCTTAGCCTCGATCACTTGATGGAGGTCTATGACAAAGCCCATCCCCGGGCCATGGGGAATAAGGGCGGAACATGATCAAGGGAACGACAATTCTGGCAGTAAGGCATAAGGGTAAGATAGTAATTGCCGGGGACGGCCAGGTGAGCCTGGAGCAGGTGGTAATGAAGCATACTGCCAGAAAGGTGCGGAAGATTTATAACGATAATGTCCTGGCTGGATTTGCCGGGGCCACTGCCGATGCCTTTACCCTGTTTGAGAAATTTGAAGGAAAGCTGGAGCAGTATCGGGGTAATCTCCTCCGCTCGGCAGTGGAGTTGGCCAAGGACTGGCGAACTGATAAGCTCCTGCGCCGCCTGGAGGCTCTGCTCATCGTGGCCGATAAGGATCAATCCCTGATTATCTCCGGTAACGGAGATGTGATTGAGCCCGACGATGGGGTTGTGGCTATTGGCTCCGGAGGGCCCTATGCCCTGGCAGCGGCCAAGGCCTTAGTCAAATACTCAGATCTGGATGCCAAGGTAATTGCCGAAGAGGCAATGAAGATCGCGGCCAGCATCTGCGTTTATACTAATAACGAGATCGCAATCGAGGAGCTTTGAACCATCAAACCGAAAAAGGGCTTTTCGTCATTTCCGAAGAAGGAGTAGATATGGATGTCCTGATCCCTAAACAGATTGTGGAAGAGCTGGATCGTTATATTGTCGGACAGAAGAATGCTAAACGATCGGTGGCGATTGCTCTACGAAACCGCTGGAGACGTCAGCAGGTTCCCGAGGAACTGCGGGACGAGATTGCCCCCAAAAATATTATTATGATCGGACCAACCGGGATAGGCAAGACCGAGATCTCCCGACGCCTGGCCAAGCTCTCCCAGGCCCCCTTTCTGAAGATCGAAGCCTCCAAGTTTACCGAGGTGGGCTATGTGGGAAGAGATGTGGACTCAATGATCCGGGACCTCACTGAATTAGCCGTTAACATGTTAAGGGAGGAGGAAAAAAAGAATGTTCAGCCCCAGGCTAAAGAGATTGCCGAGGAGAGGCTCCTGGATATCCTGTTGCCCCCTCGGCGGAAGGAAATGCCGAGCAAAAATCCAGAGCAGATGGAAAGACCCTTGGAACTGGTGAAATCCGAAGAAGATGATTTCGAGGAAGAAAACCGAACCCGAGAAAAGCTAAGGAAGATGCTCCGGGAAGGAAAGCTTAACGAGCGCTTTGTTGATCTGGAGACCAATAACATTAATCTTCCCATCATTGAGGTCTTCTCCAGCACCGGGCTGGAAGAGATGGAGTTTAACATCCGGGACATGTTCGGCAGTTTTCTACCCCGAAAAACCAAGCGGCGGAAGTTGAAGGTCCCGGAAGCCCTGGAGATCCTCACTCAGGAAGAGGGGCAGAAGTTAATCGATATGGATAAGATTACCAAACAATCGATCGAGAAGGTGGAGAATTCCGGGATCATTTTTCTTGACGAAATAGATAAGATCGTCGGCAGGGACTCCGGCCACGGTCCTGATGTTTCCCGGGAAGGGGTCCAGAGGGATCTACTGCCGATAATTGAAGGTTGCACCGTTGTCACCAAATACGGGATGGTAAAGACCGACCATATCCTTTTTATCGCTGCCGGAGCCTTCCATACCTCCAAGCCCTCCGATCTAATTCCGGAGATGCAGGGAAGGTTTCCTATCCGGGTAGAACTGGACTCTCTCACCAAGGGAGATTTCATCCGGATCTTAACCGAGCCCCGCAATGCTCTGATCCGGCAATATACCGCCCTGATGGAGACCGAAGATGTGAAATTGGAATTTAAACCGGGAGCAGTTGAGGAGATCGCTGAGATCGCCACCATTGTAAACGAGCGGACTGAGAACATCGGCGCCCGAAGGCTTTATACGATCATGGAAAGTCTCCTGGATGAGATCTCCTTCGATGCCCCCGAAATGAAAGAAAAGAAAATTGTCATTGATGCCCAGTATGTACGCGATAAGCTCAACGCTGTGATCAAGGATGAGGACCTCAGCAGGTATATACTGTAGCAGGGAATAGCAAGGGGTAGCAGGGAGTAGCAGGGAATAGCAGGGAATAGCAGGGAGTAGCAGGGAGTATAATTCTCTTATTAAATCATTTGCAATTTGCATTTTTAAAGTGGATAGGGATATGGAAAAGCTGATCGAAAAGGCCAATGTCCTGATGGAGGCTCTTCCTTATATTCGCCGCTTCAATAATAAAACCTTTGTCATTAAATACGGCGGTCATGCCATGGTGGAGCCGGGCCTGAAGCAGGGATTCGCCAAGGATGTTATTTTAATGAAATATATTGGCGTGAATACGATCATCGTTCACGGCGGGGGAGCCCAGATTGGCCAGGCTCTGGACCGGATGGGCAAAGAGTCGAAATTCATCCAGGGGATGAGGGTAACCGATGAAGAAACTATGGATGTAGTAGAGATGGTCCTGGTGGGAAAGGTTAATAAAGAGATTGTGGGACTTATTAATCAGTGCGGGGGGAAGGCAATTGGGCTGAGCGGTAAGGATGGGGATCTGATCACTGCCAAGAAATATTCATTAGCTAAAACAGAAAACCTCACTTCCTCTCCGGAGATTATTGACCTGGGAAGGGTGGGGGAGGTGGAGAAAATCGATCCCCGGGTTATCAAAACTATTCGTAAAGATTTTATCCCGGTAATTGCTCCGGTGGGGGCAGGGGACGGAGAGACCTATAATATAAACGCTGATCTGGTAGCCGGGAGGTTAGCCGCAGCGCTTAAGGCGGAAAAGCTGATCCTGATGACCGATGTCGAAGGAGTCAAAGCTAAGGATGGCGAATTAATCTCCACCCTGAATTTCGAGGAGGCAAAGAAGGCCATTGAAGGGAAGGTCATCTCCGGGGGGATGCTTCCCAAGGTAAATTGCTGTCTGGAGGCCCTGAAATCAGGGGTCGGAAAGACCCATATCATCGACGGCCGGGTCAGTCATACCCTTCTTCTGGAGATCTTCACCGATGTGGGGATTGGTACTGAAATTACCCGAAACCAGCAATGAAAAATTTGATTGAACAATCGCAAAAGCATCTGGCCAACACTTACGCACGCTTCCCAGTTGTTCTGGTCAAAGGAAAAGGATGCCGGGTCTGGGACATCAACGATCGGCAGTACCTTGATTTTGCCTCCGGGATAGCAGTTAATAACCTGGGCCACTGCCATCCCCGGGTGGTAA
>JAUWWP010000583.1 GCA_030616835.1 Deltaproteobacteria bacterium
ACATCCTGGGACAGTCCATCGGAACCGGCAATCACCGGAAGCGAGACCTCGATATAGCCGGTTACCGTTCCAAATATTTTCCCCTCAGTTGGTTCAGAGGAGGTAATCGTAAACTGGTTGTCTGCCTGCCGGATAGCCCCATCCCCATCCTTAGAATCTACCGTTACATAAAAGGTTGAAGGGCCGGAAGCATTGTAATCAATGAAAGTGGCTTGGAAGGGTAGCTCGGCGATTACAAAAGTACCTCCATCCTTACTCCCGGTAACATTGCAGCTCACATAAGGAAATCCTCCTGTTCCCGAGACTGAACCGTCGGTAGGATCGGTAATGGTAAGTGGTATGCCACCAGCTTCTCTAATAATGGTTATCGTATAAGATTTAGTCAATGGAGGAGTTGCGCTGTTATAAGCAGTAGCCGTTATAGTATATGTACCCGCAATTGCTTTGTTTAGAGTTGCTGTCCAATTCCCCAATATGCCAGGATCGAATGGAGGGCCGTCTGCCAGTACGCCATCTACATTAACTGAGTCTATTCCGCACTGGGCATCGCTCGCAGTCCCCGTCACTTTAAATATGGGGTTAAAAATTGTCTCGCCATCTCCAGGAGAGGTGATGGTTATTGAAGGCTTACTGCTGTCTAAACATACAGTCTCAACTGTGAAAGGAACTGTGGTTGAAGCTCCACTGTTGCCGCACTGGTCGGTGGCGGTGGCTACTACAGAATAATCATCATCAATATTAAGACCAGTAATTAATGCAGTCCAGCCTCCGGCTAATACCGGCACTGTGGCACTGGGTGATATCGGTCCGGTAATATTGACCGTTACCTCATCCGGCTGACCGCATGAAGGAGATGGATCAGCAGCGGTTCCGGTCACCAATATCCAGTTTGTATCGATCGTTAAGCCAGAGGCTGGTGATGTGATGTCTATCTGAGGAGGTGCAGTGTCTACGAATACATTTATAACAGCACGGGCACTCTCGTTACCTGCTTCATCCCGGGCTATCGCCGTTATCGTATTGGGCCCCTGAGTAATACCTGATACCTCAACTACAACCCAGTTCTCGTAGCCAAATGCCGTCTCCCCATTAACTAATACCAGAGCTATCTCAGTGGTAACATCACTGGCGCTCCCTATTACCAGTATTGAGGTTTGATTAGAGATCCAGCCATCAGTTGGGCTGGTTATGCTTACTGTCGGGGGGGTAGTATCAATGGTAATATTCACCGGAGCTGATACCCCTTCATTACCGGCCTCATCATAAGCGATAGCATCTATGGTAATACTCCCCTCGGACAATCCCGTCAGGGTCAC
>JAUWWP010000035.1 GCA_030616835.1 Deltaproteobacteria bacterium
CCTTAACCACGGAATTGTAAAAATCGAACTTAGCCACTCTTTTTAAGATCTGTCGCCAGGAATAGAATTTGGCCATAGCCTTAAAAGTCTCGAACTGAAGCTCGAAGAAGGTCATCTTCTTCGGCTCATAGACAACATGATGGGCGTCATAGAGGCTCCAGTCCCGGGAGACCAATCTATCCGAGGAATCCAGATCGTAATAAAATTTTGAACCGGGCAAAGGGGTCAGGATCATGAATTGGATAGTATCTATATGGTACTTCGTGGCAAACTTAACCGTCTGCCGGATAGTATCTACCGAGTCTTCATCAGAGCCAAAAACGAACATTCCATGGACCCGGATCCCCCTTCGCTTAAGCTGGATGAGGCCTTCCTTCATCTCCTCCAGGGTTTGTTTCTTGTTATAGGCCCTGAGTGTGTCCGGGTTTATTGATTCCAGGCCGATATAGCAGTTATGACAATTAGCCTTCTTCATCAGGTCAAGAAGCTCACGGTCCCTGCCGATATCGATGCAAACCTGGGCTGACCAAGGGGGACATAGATTCTCATCGATCATCGAACGAAGCAATTCCTTGGTTCTTCTTGGGCTCGCCGTAAAGTTATCGTCATAGAAAAATATGTACTCGGGGTCGAGCAGCTGGCGTAGCTCTTCCATAACATTCTCTCTACTGCGAAAACGATATTTCCTGCCGAACATCTCGGTGACTACACAGAAGTGGCAGTCGTTAGGGCAACCCCGGGAGGTCAATACCGGGGTGATCGCAGCACTGAACCTCGATGAGCTCTTATTCCTATTTTTATGGAAGCCCTGGATCAAAGAAAAATTGGGGAAGGGAATTGAATCGAGATCCTGGTAAAAAGGAGGCTTCTCATTGTGAAAGATCTCCCCTTCCTTAACAAAGGATAGCCCTTTTACCTCTTCATAGCCTTCTCCCCTCTTAAGGGCACTAACGAATTCCAGTATGGTCTGTTCGGCCTCTCCTCGGAGGACGAAATCACAGTATTCCAGGGCCTCTTCCGTCAGATAACTCGTATGAGGCCCCCCCATAGCTACCGGAATCCCATATTTCTTGACCTGTTTGGCAACCTCATAGGCCCTTGGAGCCGTAGAGGTAATAGTAGAAATGCACACCAGGTCAGCGGAGAAAACCTCAGCAAAATCGAGCTCCTTAATATCCTCAATAAATACCTTCACTTCGTAGCCATTCTTCTGAAGAATAGTGCCCAGAATAATCGTACCCAGGCGGGGCAGCACGTGGTAGCGAGTGAAAATATGGTAGTCCGGTGAGGTGGGCTCAATGAAGATGATCTTTTTAACTTCTCTCTCTTTTAATTCCATTATAAACCTTTACTTAGTTGAAAGTAATTTAGGCTATAATTATAAAAGGTTTTTGTCAAGAAGAAATCCATGGATTGCAGAAAAAACTCTTGAAATGTCTCTTTTTCATGTTAAAATGCCTTTCAGTAACAGTTGCCTATTTATGAGGGGGCTAAATGGCTGCGGAAAAGGTCTTAATTGCAGTTAAGGAAAAACTAAGCTCCGCGGTCCTCCAAGAGTATTTCAAAAAGACCCATTTCCCCCTGGATCTAATCTCCGATGGACAGTCCCTAATAAAACTAATTGATAAAAAGAACTATCTCCTCGCCTTCATTGACATTAAGCTTCCGGGAGTCCCCCTTCAAGATCTTCTTGATACACTAAGGGAAGAAGGAAAAGCGGTACCGATAATCATTATTGCCCCCAAAAGTAAGTTAAGAAATGCCCTGGAGGCGGTGAGGTTAGGTGCCTTTGATTATCTAATAAAGCCCATAGATCCGGAAATGATCAAGGTTGCGGTTGCTCGAGCCCTGCTCTTTGGAAATCTTAAACTTGAAAATGCACTGCTTCGTCAGGAACTCAAAACTCATTATGGGACAGAGCAATCGCTCTTTGCCCCGACCAGGGAGTATCCCCTTACCAAAGCTGACCTCAGCCTGAGCACTTCCCTAAAAGGTGGATCTCTGGAGAGGATTATCTACCTGAAGCTCGAGGACTTCATCGGGAAGCTCGGACCGGGAAAGATGAGTGGGCTCTATCCCCTGGTAATGGAGCGAGTCGAGAGACCACTGATCGAACTGGTACTGGAAAAAACCAAGGGGAATCAGATCAAAACCTCCGAGATGCTGGGAATCAACCGCAATACCCTTCGGAGAAAGATCCAGCAGTTGAAGATCCCCACAAAAAGATAATGTCAAATGACAAAGCTCAAATGCCAAATAAAGCCCAAAGTTTGAATGACAAAATATTTGACATTAAGATTTTGATATTTGTCATTCATTTGATATTTGGGTTTTGACATTTGGATTTTTCATATAGTAGTTTCAATAATACCTTATGGAAAAAGAGCTAAACTCGCCCTGATATTGTTCGTGCTCTACCTTTACCTGGCTAACCTTAGCCCCGGGTGGACCCTTATGACACCAGTTGACCAGCTCTTTCACTGCGTTCTCTTCCCCCTCACCCACCACTTCAACCCTCCCGTTAGGAAGATTGCGCACCCACCCGTTAACCCCTAATCGTCGTGCCTCATCCCGGGTATCAGACCTGAAGAAGACACCCTGGACAAACCCTTCAACATAAAGGTGAACCCTGATATTAGCCATCTTCCCTCCTCAAGCTTCAACCTAAATAATGCGTAAATGTAGGGGTTCAATTTTCAGCCTTCGCAGCCGCTACGGCGAAGTAGGCTATTGAACCCCGAGAGAAATTACCTAAGAGAAGGCGGGTCGGATAAATCCGACCCCTACGAAAATCCACCCACCAATAATGTGAATTGTAGGGGTTCGATTTTCAGCCTTCGCAGCCGCTACGGCGAAGTAGGCCATCGAACCTGACGGGCTCCGATGAACATCGGAGCCCCTACACTAAATAGTAATTCGTGGCTTAAAATATTAAATCTGTTTTGGTTTCAGGACCTCTCTTATCTGCCTTAAGGCAAAACGGTGATCCTCTTCGGTCAGCCCGGCGACACAGCCCTCCGGGACCTCTACCTGAAAACCATTCATATAGGCATCGGCCGCGGTATAAAGAACGCAGATCTCAGTGCAGACCCCGGTTATTATCAACTCGGTAACCTCCAGATCCCTTAGGGTCTTTCGAAGCTTGGTTCCAAAGAATCCGGAATAGGTGGTCTTCGGAATTACCCAGTCTCCCTCCTGAGGCCTCAGCTCTTTCACTACCTCTGCCCCTTCTGTACCCTTCACCGCATGGGGTGGCCAAACCCGAAATTCTGGATCCCCCCGGCGATGCTGGTCGCAGAGATAGATAATTGGAATCCCTTTTCTCCGGGCCTCCTTTAGCTTCCTCTGGATATTCTTAACGATCTTCTCTCCTCCCGGGACCTTTAGCGGAGCCCCTTCCCGGATGAAGTCATTAAGCATATCAATGACTAACAGGGCTCTTTTCCTCTTGCCTTTCTCTGCCATGGATATGCCCTCCTTTTTCCGGAGTGGACAGGCAAGCCACCTCTAGTGGATTGCAAATTGAAAATTGCAAAATGCAAATGATTGAATTGGGAATTGGGATTTGGTCATTCCAGTAGGGGCAATTCATGAATTGCCCCTACCTGAAGGACTTTTAAGAAACTCCAGCTCCTTTTTCTCTGGAAGAAGCTCAATTGACAATCTTTACCTCCCCTCCACACTCTTGGCAGCGCCTCCCCTTGAGGCCGACAATCCTGGTAGAATACCCCTCTCGCTGAATCAGCAGGGCCTTGCACTTCGGACAATAGGTATTGCTACCCTCGGCACTCCAGAGATTACCCAGGTAGACATAACTTAGCTTCTCCTTGGCCAGCTCATAGGCCTCCATTAGCTTGTCTACCGGGGTAGAAGGCTTGTTTAGCTTATAATGAGGGGAATAGCGGGAGAAATGCAGGGGGATGTCCCGGTCCAGTGAAGCAATATAATCGATGAGCTCCCTGAGCTCCTCAGTTGAATCATTGGTATCGGTAATAAGGAGGTTGGTAAGCTCAATATGGCAGGCCTTATTAGACCTCTCGATATTCTTCAAAACCGGCTCCCGAAATCCTCCACAAAGCCTCTGGTAGAACTCATCCCGGATTGATTTTAGATCAATGTTCATGGCATCGATGAAAGGGAGAAGCTCTTTTAGGGGCCTGGGGTTGATCAGCCCATTGGTGACCAGAACATTCTTCAGTCCTTCCTCCCTTGCTATTTTGGCTGTGTCCAGGACATACTCAAACCAGATGAGTGGTTCATTATAAGTATAAGCAATTCCTACCGAATTGTCCTCCCGGGCAAGCCTTACCGCCTGCTGTGGAGAAAGACTATCCATCGCTACTTTCCCTTCGACCAGATGATAGTTCTGACAGAACTGGCAGCTTAAATTACAGCCAATAGCTCCCAGAGAAAGGATTTGTCGGCCCGGATAGAAGTGATAAAGGGGCTTCTTCTCTATCGGATCCATCTGAACCGCCGCCACCTTTCCATAGCTTAAGGCATAAAGAACCCCTCCCTGGTTCTGGCGGACCAGACATTTCCCCTTTTCTCCGGAAGCGATCCGGCATCCCTGGGGGCAGAGAAGGCACTTTACCCCGTTACCCTTCTCCTTCTGGTAATATTGAGCCTCTTTCACTAGGAGACTACTTCTTTTTCCTGACCTTAAACTTTTTATTGATCTTTTCCATCTTCACCACAATCCCTCCATATTCCAGCTCAGAGTAAGGAAGCATTGCTGACCCGAAGAATCCCTGCTGGCGGAGCTCGGTGGCCTTGCGGGATACATTGTTCCTTACCCAGTCCCAGTAAGGCTGATCGAAGCCATCTGCCGGTTCGGTAAACCTCCCCTCATGGACACAGAAGGCCAGACAGCTTACTACCGGAGGGCCATCAAAAAAGGAGATGACGGAATTCTTCTTTACCGGCATTAAGGGTCCAACATGGCTTCCTCGCATAAAGCCGGCTACATAGTGGCCGATGGCGAAGGGCGAAAGTACCTCTCCGGTTGCCGGGAAGAGCCCCTGGACCCGAACCAGCATGGCCGGATCATCCTTACCGGTGTATTTCCCGGCAATATTGTGGAGTCGGGTTGTGCTCACTGCTGCTGCCTGCTCCCCGTTTTCCCGGGAGTGAATCGATTCAACCACAAACCTTTCGCAATCACGCAGTAGTGCAGCGATATCATAGATGTCCTCGGGGGCATTGAGCTCAACGACCCGATCGCCCCGGGTATACTCGACATCCATAATCGTGAATTTAAAGCCCCTAGCCATCTTCGGGCTCAGCATCAGACCGGAACAGTGCATCGGGTCAGCAAAGGCAAGATACAAGGGAAGGTTATAGGCTCCGGGATCGGTCTTGTCAGCACAGAAAACGAGAAATGGCTCATTCTCCCTCTCTTCAAACTCCATCTCTGCCACCCCCGGTCCCATCCCCTTTACATTCCCGGAAAAGGAATCTTTTAAAAGGTCCTGCCCTGCCCCGTAAAGTCCTTCCTCTTTGGCAACCTCGGTTCCTTTCTTAAAAGTCTCCCAGGCCAACTTGTGAACCTTTCTCGCCCCAACTCCCTCCTGGTGAGTGCAGAGAATGGCGACATCATCGCCGGTATGTCCAATATAATGGTCAATTAGCAATCCACTGCCTTCCTGAGTCACATATTCGTTGACCCGTTCAAGCAGCTTCTGGCTCGGCTTGATGTGCCCTCCAATGCTCCCCACATCTGCTTTGATCACACTTAAGGTAATCTTCATTTTGTCCTCCTTTTTTTATAACTTGGGTTTAACCCCGGGTTATTTAAAGATCGAAAAACCTTAACTCCTCCAGAACATACTTCTTGATCTCTTGAGCTCGGGGTAGGCTCCGGACCAATTTCCCCTTTTCCATCAGGGGCTCCAGGAGATCGCTAAATTTCTCTCCACACTCACACCTCCCCTCTGATTTACTATATGGGCTGACTTTTGAACTGAAGCACTTAGGGCAGCGAAGAAGCCTCTTTCTTCCTGATTCCTTCCCCCTTTTGGCCACCGGCTTCCCTTCGATCTCCATAATATCCATTGAGAAATCAACTACCGGGGCATTGGAGATTGCGGTTCCCACACCGTAGGCATCCACTACTGGATTCAGCTCCTGGATCTTATCTTCGTCCAGACCACCACTGGCAAAGAGCTTTACCTTATCAAAGCCACGCAGATCTAACTCCCAGCGAACCTCTTCGAAGATCTGCCGAAAATTCCCTCGCCGGGATGAGGGAGTATCCAATCTAATGGCAAATAGATCCTCTCTCAGGGCTTCGGCAACCCTGAGGGACTCGAACTTCTCATCGGCTAAGGTATCCACTAAAGAAACCCTTTTCACCTTCTTATCAATGATCTCATTAAATGCTCTGGTTGCCTCGACCGTATCTCCCATCAGGAGAATTAAGGAATGGGGCATTGTCCCTGATGCCTCCTCGCCGATGAGCTCAGCACTCTTCTTAACCGCTACCCCATCGCACCCTCCAATGAAGGCATTTCTTTCGATCATTGGGGATATGGCCGGATGCATCCGGCGGGCACCAAAGCTGATTACCGGCCGCTCACCCGCGGCCTTGCGGCAACGGGCAGCAGCAGTAGCCACTCCCGAGGCCTGGCAGAGAAAGCCCAGGATGGCAGTCTCATAAACACAGAAGCTTCTATAATTGCCCTGGATCTCCATTACCGGGTCACCGGCCCTGAAGATCGTCCCTTCCCTGAGAGAGCGTGCCGAGATATCCAGACCCTTAAGTAAATTCGCACACTCCTCGACCCCGGCCAGAACTGCCCAGCCCCAGCTTTTAGGTAACCCTTTTGCCCGAACCTCAGCGACCACCTCCTTCTCGATCCCCTTAGTATTGAGGATCTCCATAGTCCGGTCAAAGTAGACATCGGTAATCTTCCCGGCCTTTATCTCCTCTTCAGTAGCGGTATGAAACATTCTCTCTCTCCTTATCTTTCAATTATCAGCGCTCTATCTAATCTCCCACTACCAAAATAAATAAAGATCATCCTGAATTATTGTGGGCAAAAAATCCAAATATAACCTTAGAAATCCTAAATCCCAAATCCTAAACTCTAAACAAATTATAAATTCAAATTAGCCAAATTCAAAACTATTTTTGTCTCTTCAAGATCGTAATCTCTTCGACGAGCTCAGGACAGGGTTTTGTATTTTGAATTTTGATCATTTGAGATTGTTTAGAATTTGGTGCTTAGGATTTATTTTAGTCCCCATCAACCTGATATCCGCCTTAGCCCTGAGTTTTTCTACCTGCTTGATTAACTTCTCCTGAAAAGCTTGCTCTTTCGAAACCTCTCCTTCCGGTTCGGATAAGGAGCCAATCATTCTATCAATGAATCTGGAAACTATTATCTGAGCCTTAAATCTCTCCTCCAGTGCATCTCTCGTTAATTCCCATTTATTGAGAAACTTCCTAAACTCATTCTCTGAGGGAAATCTCTGTTGAAAATCCCGCAATTTACTTGCCAGCTCCTTCTTATCCACTCTGGCTAAGCCTATTCGCTGCGCCTCCTCCAGAATTAATATTTGATTAATCATCCCTTCCAGAACCCCCTGTTGGAAATCCTTGGAGGGGGGTGGGTTTAATGGCCTTCTGGATCCTGGGGTGCCTTGGATGATGAGCTGGAGCTCGCATTCCATCTCCAGCTCTCGAAGGGTTATCACCTCATTATTTACTGCCGCAACAATCCGGTTGACCAACCAACTCTCCGGGGAAGCAGCCGCTGAGCTGGCCCCGGGGATGGCGGTAATAAAAATAGATATTATGAGTGAAACCCAGATAAGCACTTTTAAAGATATTAGCTAAAGATCGGATAATTGTCAATTACTTGACTGCAATTCGGACATGATGATAGGCGGGGCTTTCCAGTGAATGTAGGGGCCGACGTCCTGAGGAGCGAAGCGTTCAGCCTTCGTAGTCCGCCTCAGGCGGACGAAGTAGGCTTTGGTCATTGGGATTTGTTAACATGGAGGTCTACCCCTACAAGCCCGGCTATCCAATATAGGGGCAATTCATGAATTGCCCCTACTTGAAGAATTTTTGGGGAAACTCCTGTTGTCAAATGTTCTTGACAGACGTAATATTATGACCTATTATTACCATTAAATTACAAACAAAGGAAATAGGGATGGCGGAAGAGTATATTAAGGCAGATCTGGGGTTAAGGTTTTTGGCAGCACTCATTGATAGTGCATTATGTATAGTCTTGTATACTATTCCTATCCTGGGCTGGATCATCGGTGCGATCTACATTCTGCTCAGAGACGGGCTGTTTGGGGGAGAAAGTTTGGGTAAGAAGGTACTGGGGTTAAAGGTAATACACCTGGAAAAGAACCAAAATGCTAATTTATTAGACTCAATCTTAAGGAACCTCACCCTGGTAGTTGCCTATATTTTGATACTAATCCCCGTGATTGGCTGGATTATTGCCCCGATTATTATTATCATCGAAGCCCTCTTCGTGCTCAGCGATGAAACGGGAATCCGCTTCGGCGATCGGCTGGCTAAGACCCAGGTCATCGAAAAGGCCCTTGTGCGTCAAGAATAGCCCGGGCTGAAGTCTTCTGCGGCGACCAATCACCGGGACCCTTCCAGAGTTATTGAACTGCAAATAGCACTAACTATTCCTGGATAGATGCTTCCTTAAGTAGATAAATAGAATCAAAACCAATAAGAAGGGAAGTATTGTCCCTATCATTTCTTCTGGTTTTAAATTTCCGTCCGCTGTTGGCCCTATCGCTGCACAGGAACAAGGTCCGACTTCTTCCTCGGGAGGAGTCCCGGGCTTATAGACCGAGAACATCCCCTCTCCGATGAGTTCTTCCACTCCGGTGGAAACAGTTACATCCCTTTTACCGAGAGGGGCATCAGGGTCAATGGTAATATCTACTAATATTGTTGAGGGGCTCTCAATCGAGGTGGAATTAAGATAGATACCTTCCCCGCTGAACTCAACAGTAGAGCTATCATCGAAATTGGTATCAATACCCAGGATAGTGACCTCAAGGGTAGAGCCGCGCAGGCCGTGGCCGGGGCTGACCTTATCAATGTCGGGATGGATGACATCGAACATCTGCGCTCCAAAGGCCACCTCTCCTCCGGTAACTACTATTACATCCCTTAGATTACCCCGGGCCTCGGAAGTAATATCAATATCGGCCGTTATCCCCTTGCCGTTTATCGTAACTACATTGACGGTAATCCCACTGCCACTAAAATAAAGCTTGGAGGTTGCACCAAGAACGTAGTCGCTTTCCACAACGATCTCCACCGTAAGGGCCACCCCGGCCCAGGCCGAAGAGGGCGTAATGCTGATTATCGAATCAGCCGGAGTTACCTCAAAGCACCCCGGACAAGATACCTCCTCATAGCCGGTGGCGACGATAACAGTCCTGGGGCCGGTATCCGTCCATATATCAACGGCAATAGTGGCAGTCAGGGTCTCCGGGCCGTCGACTACTATCGAATTGATCGTGATTCCCGAGCCACTGAAGCTAACCTCGGACACACCCGGTTCAAAATTGGTGTTTGAACCATATAGATCAATATCCCAGGAGAATATCCCCTGATCGGCCCAAGCAGGCTCAACCTCGTCAAGAACTGTCCCAGCCCCCTGGATCACGGTAAATCCATTCGGGGCAAGCACCTCCTCGTCAATTGTAGTAGTTGCAGTAGTAACCATGACATCCCGGGGACCCACCCTGGCATTGGGGGCAATGAAAAGATCTCCTATTATAATCAAGGTAGGACTATCTACCGTTAAGGTATCATAACTAATCCCTCCTCCATCAAAACTTACTGAAGTATCGCCCGGGGAAAAATGGGTGCTCGTGCCATAAATAACAACAGATAATATTGTGCTATCTTGATCTCCTTGCTCAGGAATCAGTTCAATTAACTGGGCATAAAGCTGGGAAGGGAGGGCTCCGTAGAGTAATAGCAAGGGGAAAAGAAGAGCGATAGTGCTACGGAAGATTTTTTTATAACTCATTGCCTCCTCCATTTGTCAAGTTTGTCGAGTAGGCATCTTTAACAACCTCCTTAATTCGAGCAATTTCAATCCCCCCCTAACCCCCCTTTTTCAAAGGGGGGGAGGGGGGGATTTACACTCATTATATCAATTAAATTTTTTATGTCAACCTAACCACTTTTCAGGACATTCACCGTTTTTTAGGACTAAATTAGGCTCAATCTAAAAGATGTTCCCGATGAAGAAATGCCATTCACTCAGTCCTTCCTCTTTTTTCTTGTCCAGCTTGAATCCCAGGTCAAACCTGAAGGGACCGATAGGGGTAAGATAACGCAGTCCAAAACCTGCCGAATCTCTAATGTTCACTTCCTTCCATCTCTGCCCGACACCTCCCTCGTCAGAGAAAACCGTTCCGCCAAGGCCCCAGAGCAGGGGAAATCGTATTTCCAGGGAGGAGCTGAGCATAATGTTTCCGGGGCCGAGGGAATCCTCCCGGAAACCTCGGAGCGAAGTAGTCCCTCCGAGTCTAAACTTTTCGCTCAGGGGAAGCTCCTCGCTTTTTCCGTAGGGGAAACCATATCCCGCCCGCAGAGAAATGGCGGCGATAAACCTTTTATAAAGGGGAAAATAGAGATTAAACCGTCCAAAGGACTTAAGGAATTCAGCTTTTGAAGCAAGATAGCTATTAGAGAAATCGATGGTAAGGGTTTCAAGTGTTCCCCGGGTGGGATTAAAGAAATCGTTTCGGGTATCACGGATCAATATTGGACTAAAGATACCCAGTCGCCTGGGCTCTTCCTCCAAATCCAGTTCCCCTTCCTCCCCCTCTATATTGAGGTAATCGAGCAGGGAAAACTTATACTGAAGCGAGCCCTGTATGACTCGGGTAAGCTCCTTATCCACCCCCAGAATCGTGCTATCCTCGCGTAGGTCATATCTAATGGTCTTTCCTGAGAGCTCAATCGTGTTTCTTTCCAGGAAATCGATCACATTTACCCGGGCCTCGGCCTTGTAATCAAATAGCCAGGGCTCCCGGAAGCCGAGATTGAATTTCCGCTCATGAAATTCAAGGTATGACCGGGAAAAATCTACCTTCTCCTTGCTTACCCTTACCCCGCGCATAAAGTAGCTAATATCACCACGCAGAGATATGCTGCGGCCACTGCCCTCCAGATTCTTATGGGAAATCTCGGCAAACCCCCTCCAGCCATCAGCAGTACCATAGCCCAGACCGAACTCAAGCGCCCCGCTCTTTCTCTCCTTTACCTTTACCAGAAAGTCTCTTTCCTCTCTTCGGGTAACTCTGATAATTGGCTTAATGCTCACCTTCTCGAAAAAGCCCAGACGATGGAGTCTTTGCTGAGACAAGGCAACCTTTTCCGGATCGCAGGGCTCGCCGGTATCGAATAAGAGCTCCCTTCGTATTACCCGGTCTTTAGTAAAATCATTTCCCTGGATTATAATCCCGGCTACGGAAACCCGGGGGCCCTCTTCGATAATAAAGCTCACCGTAGCCTCTTTCCGATCCTGACTGAAATTAAACTCAGATTTTACCCCGGCAAATAGAAAGCCGTTCTTTAAATGCAAATCGATTATGGCCTTTTTTGAATCCTCTACGGCCCAGAAATCCAGGGGATGATTTACCTTTAGAGGAATTAGCCTATGAATGTCTTTAGCAGAAAATATCGTATTCCCTTTGATCTCTATCCCCTTCACCAGGGTTTGAACCCCTTCATCGATGTAGATTGTGACGGACATTCTTCTTCTATTTTTATCGAAACTCTTCTCCGTCTTCTTAATCCGGGCATCAAGAAATCCTTTCTTTTTATACAGAAAGATAATGGCCTTGAGATCCTCTTGTAATCGATCCTCCAGATAAATCCCATTGAACTCCCGGCCATAGAGGTAACCCAGGATGCTTGAAGGTCGGGTCAACACCTGCTTCCGCAGAAGCTTATTGGAAAGCTTATGGTTCCCGACGAATTCAATCCCCCGCAGGGATACCTTACTGCCCTCTTTCAGATAAAATATGATTACCTTCTCTCCATCTGGCATCGGGGATATCTCGTAAGAGACCTCGGCAAAAAGATATCTTCTTTTTTGATAAAAATACTTATACTCCTCGCTCCACTGTGCCAGAAGGCCTGGGCTGAAACTCTCGCCTTCCTCAAGCTGGAAGATCTTCTTTAGTTTCCTGCTACGAAGCTGTTTAGGCCGGACACTAAATCTTTCACCTTCCTCGAGCGAGAAATACACTATCGCTCGATTAGTAGAAGAATCATAAACTACTTCGGGCTCGGAAAATGTTGCCTCCCAGAAGCCTTCCTTTCGATAAAGCTCCTTAAGAGCATTAACTGACTCCCTTAAAAGATTTCGGTCTAACCTTTCTCCGGACTTTAGGGGAATTACTCGTTGAAGCCTTTTTCTTTTGAAGTGGGTGTTCCCGGGAAATAGAATCTTAGAGATCCGGCAAGGCTCACCTGCTTCGATATTCACCCGCAAAGAGACCTGGTATTGCTGGGGAAAGGGCCTTACCTCGATCCTCACCCTTGCCCGAAGATACCCATGCTCCTCGTAGACTTTTCTAAGTGCTTCTTGATATTCCTTAAGCTTATCCGGGTGAAATTCTTCTCCCGGACTCACTCCCATGATCTTAAGCAACCTCTCTTCAGGGATCCAACGATTCCCCCTGAACTTTATCTCCTTTAGCCTTACCCTGGGAGTTAAAATATAGAGCAGCTTTACCCCTCCAGGCAATTCCGTGGCTCTGACGGTGATATCAGAGAAAAGGCCCTTCAGCCAGAGCATCTCCAGGCTCTTATCAATCGCTTCATCCGAATAGGGATCCCCTGGCTGGATTCCAATTAAATCAATCAACTCCGATCTACTAACTTTTAGCGGGCAGCTAAATTCAATCTCGCTGATAAATCTCCCCTCCGGCTTATCGATACTGGCAGCTAATCCTTGACAGGGCATTATGGCCATTAAAGGAAAAAGGAGTATGGATCCTAACCGGATATATCGGGAAAGACTCTGTTTCATAAAAAAATGTCCAAGATCCGATTGGACCCTGGACTCC
>JAUWWP010000103.1 GCA_030616835.1 Deltaproteobacteria bacterium
AAGGCATTTCTGCTTAAAAGAAGTCTTTGTTGCTTTTTATAAAATGGTATCTCTTTCTCATAAACAAATTTATTGTTTGTGTTTATGTCCGTATATAAAAGCCTGTCGATAATTTTTCTCTTGAGAACTGTTTTCTGAACGATTTCTTCAGCATCTTCTGGCAAAAGCTTCTGATAAAATATACCTTCTGGATAGATAATTACATTTGGTTCAGCTTCACAAAAACCGTGACACCCGGTAACCCTGATAGAAACTTTACTCCTGGTTTTGGACGAAAGTTTGTTTACTGCTTTTTTGACAGCTTGAATAATTTTTAGAGACCCGCGTGCTTGTCCGCAAGTACCAGATGAAATTGCTATGGTAACAGTTTCAGGATCTTTGCTTTTTAATATTTCTTTTCTGAGTCTTTCCAGATCTTCTGACGATTTTAACTTTTTCATTTTCTGTCTTTCTTATATTCCTCAAAAGTGATAATGCCTTTGAAAGAGTCATTTGACCATGATATTCACCATCTATAACTACAATAGGTCCTATGGCACAACAACCAAGACAATTAACTGTTTGTAAAGTAAACTTGAAATCATGAGTTGTCTCTCCTGGCTTAATTCCAAGATTCATTGAAATTGTATCTACAATTCTTGCTCCTCCTCTTACATGACAGGCGGTCCCCAAACAAACAATAATGAGGTGTTCTCCTATGGGTTTAAGGTTAAACGAATTATAAAAAGTTGCAACACCATAAACATCGATAAGTGACAGGGCAAATTTTTTGGATACTATCTTGATTGCATCTTCAGGGATATATCTATATTTATCCTGGATACCCTGCAATATCGCTATTAAAGAATTCCCATGAATCTTCTTGCATCTCTCAACGATTTTTGTGATATTCTTATCATTCATATCTTTAATTCCTTAAAATCAATCTAAAAATGTGAGTAGTTTTTAAGAGAACTAAAAACACATATTAACCACCTGCGAATGAGACTGAAATTGACTATCGCCTCCATGCGATGACTTTCTCTACCTCTAAAGACGCAATTAATATGCCAGCCTATTTTGTTGAAAGAATGGGGGATTTAGGGGGACCTGGGAGGATCTTATTGTTGCTTTTTATACAATCTGTTCAAAAAGCAACAATACTTAATATGCATAAAACCTTTAACTCAGTCTTAGCACAATGGGGAAAAGTAGGAAAGAGAATACTGGCTACAGGACAGTAAGGTATTTTTTTATCTCGTAATCGGTCACCTGCATCCGATACTGGTCCCACTCGATCTTTTTATTATCGATGAATTTATGGAAGACATGCTCTCCCAGGACCCTTTTTGCCATATCGCTCCTTTCAAAAAGCGATATTGCCTCAATGAGGCTTCCCGGCAGAGACTCAATCTTTCTTTCAGCCCTCACATCTCCGCTCATATTATACACATCCTCCTCCACCGGCTCAGGCAATTCATATCCCTCCTCTATCCCATTCATACCCGCTCCGAGCATCAAGGAAAATGCCAGATAAGGGTTACAGGCAGGGTCGGGGCTCCGGAATTCGGCTCGGGTAGCCTCCCCTTTTCCTGGCCGATACATGGGGATCCTTACCAAAGTAGACCTATTTCTCCTTGCCCAGGATATATAGACCGGGGCCTCATAGCCTGAAACCAACCTCTTATACGAATTTACCCATTGATTCAGGACCGCGGTTATCTCGGAGCCATGCCTGAGTAGGCCGGCTATATATGATTTAGCCACTTTAGAAAGGTGGTATTCATCATCCGGGTCAAAGAAGGCATTCTCCCCATCTTTAAATAAGGACTGGTGGGTGTGCATCCCTGAGCCATTCACACCAAATATGGGCTTGGGCATAAACGAGGCATACACCCCTTTATTCATAGCCACCTCTTTCACCACCACCTTATAGGTCATAACATTATCGGCCATACTCAGGGCATCGGTGTATTTCAGGTCTATCTCATGTTGGGATGGGGCCACCTCATGGTGGGCATATTCCACCTTGATCCCCATCTCTTCCAAAACTAACATGCTTTCCCGCCTCAGATCATGCCCGACATCCAGGGGGAGGAAATCAAAGTACCCCCCTTGATCAAGGCTCTCGGTGGCTTGGTTGGATTTGAAATAAAAGTATTCAAGCTCTGGACCAACAAAGAATGTGTAGCCCAGTTTTTTTATTTCCTCAAGATTCCTTTTTAGCACACAGCGGGTATCTCCCTCATAAGGGCTTCTATCAGGATTAAGAATATCGCAGAACATCCTCGCCCCTTGACTACTCTCCGGGCTCCAGGGGAGGATTTGAAAGGTAGCGGGGTCAGGGACGGCTACCAGGTCGCTCTCATAAATCCGGGCAAAGCCCTCAACAGATGAGCCATCAAAACCCATCCCCTCGGAAAAGGCCTTATCCAGCTCCCGGTCAGTAATGGCAAAGCTCTTGAGCTGCCCCAGGATGTCCACAAACCATAGCTTTATGAATTTCACATTTTTGTCCTTTACTGTTCTAAGAACCTCTTCCTTTAATTTATCTTTCATTTTACCCCCTCAAAATCTTTTGGTTGGAACATCCTTGGGAGATTCCTTTTATGTTCGGAGGCCTTAATAGCCTCTTCCACTTTTTTAACTTTCTCTATCGGGATATCAGTAATCTCCCCTTTATCTATACCCTGAATTATTCGGTCCAGCTCATTATATGTTATTCCCATCTCACCTTCATCTGTCTGTCCTTCCCAGAGCCCGGCCGAAGGAGTTTTATTAATTATCTCGGTAGGAATTCCTAAAACATTAGCTAACTGTCTAACCTCGCTCTTGGTAAGTCCTCCTAAGGGTAAGAGGTCCGCTCCTCCGTCCCCATATTTTGTAAAATATCCCATCATAATCTCGCTCCGGTTTCCCGTCCCCACAACCAAATAATTGAGCTTATTTGCCAGATAATAAAGGGAGGTCATTCTCAGGCGGGGCTTAAGATTTGCCCCGGGCATGCTTACCTCTTTGTTCGAGTAGGGTCTATCCTCTAATTTGAAATATAGCTTTGATAGGATATCGGAAAGATCTACGAGCTTTGTTTCTATCTGAAAGTCTTCGGCTACCTTCCAGACGTGCTTTAATTCTAAAGGGTTAGTGTAGCAAGGCATTAACAGTCCCAGGCTATCTTCGGGAACTGCCCTTTTGCACAATACTGCCACCACTGAGGAATCCAGTCCTCCACTCATTCCAAAAACCAGCCCCCTGGCCCCTGCTTCCTTCACCATAGCTTTCAACCAATCAACCAGCTTCCCGGTTAGTTCTCTTAAATCAATATCCTGTTTCGCTTGCATACTAATTATTAGTTATTCGGTTACGCTGCTCGCCCCGTAAAATTTCTACGGGGCTCAGGACAAGGCCTTTCCCTCTCCCCCGGGGGAGAGGGGATTTTTTTTGGAAATTGTAAGTATCAATTTGGGATAATATCTCTGCCCAATTTCCCTTACCTTCTCAGACATCTGACCCCTTCCCAACAATCTTAACCTCTTTAGAGAATCCGTATCTTTCCATCCGTTTTCGCAATGTATTACGACTTATTCCTAAGAGCTTGGCAGCCTGAACCTGGTTGCCCCCGGTCTTATCCAAGGCCTTCTGGATTAAGATCCTCTCTACCTCAGGCATTACCTTCACGCCTCCCCTATTCAAAAACACATTGTCCAGGGCCTTGCCCAGTATATCTTCCAGCGTCCCTCCCTCTTCCCTTTGGGTAGTGATCTGCAAATCCTCCGGCATAATAATATCCCCCTTGGCCAGGATTACCGCCCTTTTTATGCAGTTCTCCAGTTCCCTTACATTCCCGGGCCAGTTGTATTCTCCTAACATCTTCGTGGCAGCATCGCTGATGGTAACTCCCTCCCGGCCTAAATCCTTAGAGTATTTCTCCAGGAAATACTTAGTAAGCTCAGGGATGTCCTCTCTTCGCTTCCTTAAAGGAGGAAGCTCTATCGAAATGACATTTAAACGATAATACAAATCCTCTCGGAAGCTACCTTTTCTTATAGCCTCCTCGATATCCATGTTAGTGGCGGCCAGTAGCCGGACATCAACCTTTATGGTCTCCTTACCCCCTAATCTACTGAATTCCCCATCCTGGATAACCCTCAGGATCTTCGCCTGGGTGGTAGGGCTCATATTCCCGATCTCATCAAGAAATATAGTCCCCTTATGGGCCTGCTCAAACCTGCCAATTCGGCGCTCATCGGCCCCGGTAAATGAACCTCTTTCGTGACCAAATAGCTCGCTCTCCAGAAGGGTATCGGGTATGGCGGCAGAATTGACCGCTAAAAACAGCTTGTCCGCTCGGAGGCTATTCTGGTAGATAGCCCGAGCTATTAGCTCCTTGCCGGTTCCACTTTCTCCCCTGATTAAAACCGTAATATCCTTTTCTGCTGTCTGCCCTATCTTCTTAAATATCTCCTGCATGGGGGCGGAGAAACCAACAATCCTATCACCCTCCTCACCTCCCTTGGGGGGAAGGTATGTTACCTTTCTCATAAGCCCGCCCTGGGAAAGAGCCTTTTTTGCTATCTCCAGAATCCGGGGGGCATCAAAGGGCTTGACTATATATTCGTAAGCCCCCAATTTCATGGCCTCGATGGCGGTCTGCATAGTCCCATATCCAGTCATTATAACCACTGGCAGTTTTTTATCTACCTCCTTGATTCTGTTCAAGGCTTGAAGTCCATCCATCCCCGGAAGCCTTATATCCATCATTACCAGATCGATCTTAGTCCTTTTTATCTTAGCAATGGCCTTATGAGCATCAAAGGCAGAGATGACCTTGAACTCGGGAGAAAAGATTTTTCTGAAGGAATAGTGGACATTGCGCTCGTCATCCACTATCAATATCTGCTTCACTTCCTAACTCCTGGGTATTTTTATCGTAAATGTAGTCCCTTTATTCTTACGGCTTTCAACTTTTATCGTGCCTCGGTGCTCCTCGATTGCTCTATGGACAATAGAGAGCCCCAGCCCCAATCCAGCTTCCTTGGTAGTTATAAATGGAAGAAATATCTTATTTTTGATCCGGGATGGTATGCCATTCCCACTATCGGAGATTTTGACCTGCACACTTTCTCCTCCCGGAGCCCTGGTAGAGATGGTCAATGCCCCTCCCGATGGCATGGCGTCCAGGGCGTTGAGCGATAAATTCAAAAATGCCTGCCTCAACCTCTCCGGATCGGCCTCGAGAGGGGGAATCTGAGAGTAGCTCCTCTTAACCTCTATCTTTTGCTGGCCTATCCTGTGCTCTAAAAGTAAAATGGTCTCATCCAGAATCTTATTGATATCCATCATCTCAACCCTTGGCTCCTTGGGTCGGGAATAATCGAGAAGACGAGCCACCATCTTATTTATCCTTTCTATCTCCTCTTCGATAACCCTCTTGTCCTTTCCGTCACTCCCTCTGAGGGTGGAAATAAGCATCTTGATCGTGGTGAGGGGACTTCGAATCTCATGTGCCACCTCCGCAGCCATCTCCCCCATAACCCCGAGCTTCTCCATCGCCCTTATCCTCTCCTCAAGCTCCATAATTCTTTCGTAGAGTCTTGCATTTTCAATGGCAATGGCTGAGAGGTCGGCAATGCTTTTAAGCAATTGAATCTCGCCTTTTGAGAATATATAGGGGGTTGATTTATATACATTAAGGACTCCAATCGCCTCCCCCTTAACCATTAAAGGGACGGAAAGAAGGGAGCAAAGCCCTTCTCGACGGGCCAGGTCCAGATATTTATATCCCCTCTCCTTTCTAACATCTATCGAACTGAGCGGCCTTCTGGCCTTAACCACCCTGCCCACAAAGCTCTCTGATACCTTGAGGTTAGGCCTTTTAACATATTTCTGGGTGCCTCCATGGACGGCTTTTATCATAAGCTCTCTGCAAGTATCATCCAGAAGCATCAGGGAGCATAATTTGGTGCCCATTAAAAGAGCAGCCCTTCTTACAATTTGCTTCAAAACCTCTCCCAGATTGAGTGTCCCGGTTATGGACTTCCCCACATCAAAAAGAACAGCTAATTCCTCAGCCCTTCGCCTTACCGCATCAAATAGCTTGGCATTCTTTATAATCTGAGCTGATTGACTTGCCAGGCTCACTAAAAAGCCCAGATCCTCCTCACTAAAGGCATGAACCCGGAGAGAATTGACATTTATTACCCCAATCACCTCTTCCTCCAGGATCAGGGGCACTGCCAATTCGCTTCTAATATCTTCATCTATCTCTATATACCTTTTATTCCTGCTCACATCCGGGACTGAAAGCGGAACCCCCTTTTTAGCCACCCATCCGGTAATCCCCTCCCCAACTTTCAGGACGGTTTTGGCCCCGAGCCTTTGAGGATATCTTCGAGTGACCTCTATTTTTAATTTGTTGGTCTCTTTATCAATCAATAAAAGGGAGCCACTATTTGCCCGGGTGATCTTAATGGCCGCGTCGATGATCGAGCCCAATACCCTTCTTGGCTCCAAGCTAGAGGCGATAACCTTGCTCAGCTCGTAAAGGATCGAAACCCGGCTTTCATCAATTTTTTCTGCCCTGGGCATCCTTAAACTTTCCTTTCCAGGTCGGAATCAAACGGCGACTGAATGCCAATATGAGTTGATATTCTTAATATATCAAATACATCCATTCCTTCCCTTTTATTCACCAAATTCCTGTAAAATCCGATGGTAAAATACCTCATCGATCCACATGCCGGCCTCGATCAGACGATCTAGCTCACGCCGCACTGAAGGTATCACTTTTCGGTCCCGAGCCTCGACAAGGACTCCAACCGTCCCCGTGACTGATAGGCCCCTTTCACGGGCAATACCCCGTCCCCGCTGGTTATCGAGTATTACGAGATCAGCCTTTTTCTCCAAAGCAAGGGCAATCACCTCCTGCTCGCCGACTCCCAGATCTTCTGGAAGTCCTTTCAGAAACTGCTTCACCGCCTTCTGGAGCTGGAGCTTTTGGCTTTGTAGGAGAGCCTGAATCTCCTCCAGCTCCTTGCTGGGCTTCGCTCCCACCTCATCCATTACCGACGCTGGAATAATCACCTCCTCGTAAAGCTGGGTTAAGAGATCGATCCGACCGATTTTAGCGAGCAAAATCAGCGGGCTGGTATTGCAAACAACTCTCAAGAGGCTTTCCCCGCGCGTGTTCTCGCTTCCCGAATCTCACGTTCCAACTCCTCCAGAGAGTAATTGAACACTGGGATCCGGTATCGGCCCAGGTTATTTAGAAATCCGACACGATCCATCTCAGCCAATTCCGCAGCTCGACCTGAGGAGATACGGCCCATTTCATACAGCTTGGCGGCCACCAAGAATCTAAGTTCCCGCTCGAGCTCCTCGGGTGTTTCTCCCAACGCCTCCGGCAGATCATCTGGGTATGTTATTTTCAAAGCTTTTGTATCCATTGATCAAACCTCCTCCCCTAGGGCGAAAATGGGGTCAAACCTACAATTTACATTTAATTTTCTATCTCCTAAGCCTGTCGAAGGGCCATTATCCCTACCCTGGATAGCCGGGGCTTTCCAGCCCCGGTATTTTAAAATAATAGGTGACTTTCATCTATTTCCAAGCATAATGAGAGTAAATAAATGCATCAAGATTCAAGAACTGATCCCATTTCCCCTCTGTTAACCTTTTCGAATTCTGATACGCCCAGGTTCAACAATCGCTAATTTCCCAGGCAATTCTGAAACCATCCTATCTTGCTTCAGAAAGCCTTCGAGCAAGTTGAGGATAAAAAGAGCCGTTGCATCCCTTGGAATACCCACAACGATAAGTCCCGCATATTGGGCAGGTGGATAGTTGCGGATATCCGAAAAGTCGAAATCACCTGTCACTAAACACAA
>JAUWWP010000006.1 GCA_030616835.1 Deltaproteobacteria bacterium
ATCGGCTTTTTGGAATACCGATTCGCCCATCGGCCAGCGCGATGAAAGCCGGCGCCCGAATCCTCAGGCTCCTTGGCATTAAGCAGCTTCGTATGGGTCAGTGCGACTGACCGAACCCGCGTGTGGCCCCTTAAAGTGAAAGGAGGTTTTGTCATGAAGGTCATAGTTTTTGGAGGCGCCGGCGACATGGGCAGCCGGGCCGTCGAAGACCTGGCGGTGAGCGAAGGCGTGACGCAGGTGACAATCGCCGACCGTAACGTCGAAGTTGCGCACAAAATCGCCGACAAGTTACAGGGAAAAGGCGCGAAGGTGGATGTAGTTACAGTTGACGCGGACGATCACGCGGGACTGGTCGAGGCCATGCGCGGCTACGACGCCGCGGCGAGCGCGCTGGGGCCGTTTTTCAAGTTCGAAGCAAAACTGGTGCGTGCAGCCATCGA
This sequence comes from Deltaproteobacteria bacterium, assembly GCA_030616835.1. Taxonomy (GTDB): domain Bacteria; phylum Desulfobacterota. The sequence continues at coordinate 441 of JAUWWP010000006.1, forward strand.
GGCGGGAGTGGACTATTGCAGTATCTGCGACGATTGGGATGCCGCCGAGGCGGTCATAAATGAGTTGGGCGATGAGGCCAAAAAGAAGGATGTTACCGCCATAACCGGCCTGGGCACCAGCCCGGGGCTTAGCAACGTTGCCGTCCGCCACCTGGTCGGGCAAATGGACAAGGCGCGTCGGGCGGAGGTGTACGTGTACCTGCCGCTGGACATGGGCGGTGGCGCGGCGGCACTCAGCCACGGCCTGCACATTATGTCCGGTGAAGTAGCAACATGGCGAGGGGGAAAGCGGGTGATGGTAAAGGCGTGTTCCGAGCATCGTGTGGTCGAGTTTCCGCGATTCGGCAAGATAAAGGTCTGGAACATGGGGCACAGTGAGCCGGCGACTATCCCACGTTTCATTCCGGGCATCGAGGATGTCAATTTCTTCATGGGCTTTGGCCGCGGCTCTTCCCTGATGATTTATCCGGCCAAATGGGGCCTGTTCGCAAAAGAGCGCCGTGCGGATGCCGTCGTTCGTATCCTCGGATTTATCGAGCGAATTACCTCCGGGCCGGAGCCTGAATGGGGCGCGGTGCGCATTGAAGTGTGGGGCGAAAAAGACGGCAAGGAAGTCCATCTCATGCACTGCGGCATTGGGCAGATGCGCGAGGCCACCGGGTTATCTTTATCAGTCGGTGCGCTGATGCTAGGCCGAAAGCAGATACTGACCGAAGAAGGTGGAGTATACGCCCCGGAGGCGTGCATCGAGCCACTGACATTCCTCGCTTACCTGAATGCCAGAGGCATCCAGGGATTCGAAGACATCGAGATGACCAAACCGGTAGGCTAGCGAAATCATCAACCGGGCTTCATTTTTCTTTTTAAAGGAAGAAGGAAGTCGAGATGTCCCAGCGATATGACCGCGTGGATAGAGAAAACCCAAAAAATAGCATAAACACTGGCGGCCTTGCCGGGCAAAGGAGGATGTAATGGATTTCGATATTGATGAGTTGCTTAGTTGCAGAAAGGTTCCCTCGCAAGAGGAGCTCCTGCCGGCCGCGTTTCGCAGCAGGTTCAACCTGGGGCGCATCCATCAGTTGGGGCTGGCGGTGCCGAGCGTTGTCGAGGCCGCGCAACGCCTCGAAGAGGTGGGGATCTGGCCGTTTCTCATCGCCGAGGATGACCTGGCGGCCTGGGTCGAGCGAGGCGAGCCCAAGTCCTTCCACGGAAAGATCGGCATAGCTCACCTTGGCGGCTACGAACTCGAACTTTTGGAAGCCGGTCGTGGCTCCGAGATCTACTCCGAAGCTTTCCGGCCAGATGGACGTATTGCGCTGCATCACGTCGGGTTCCTGGATCACCGCGTAGATGAGCGTGTAAGACAAATGAACGAAGCGGGAATTGAAACCGCCGTACGCGGCAGAATCAAGCTATGGCTGCTTGACGCGGATGTGGCCTATATGGACGCCAGGGAAGAAACCGGTGTATATGTAGAGTTTATCGATTATCGGCTTTTTGGAATACCGATTCGCCCATCGGCCAGCGCGATGAAAGCCGGCGCCCGAATCCTCAGGCTCCTTGGCATCAAACAGCTTCGCATGGGCCAGTGCGATTGACCGGACCCCGCGTGTGGCACCTTAAAGTGAAAAGGTAGGTAGGGGGGCAAATCTTTACAGGTTGTTGAAAAACACTCTACTTGTCACTCTGAACGAAGTGAAGAGTCTCTGAAATCTCATTATATTGGATTCTTCCCCTTCACTTCGTTCAGGGTCGAATGACATTTAATAGTATTTTACAGTTTTTCAACAGCCTGTCTACTTTAAACTTACAGTTTTCCCCTGCATTTTCAAATCCTTCGACTCCGCTTCCTTCGATGAACTCAGGACGGGCAGGACAGGATGACAAATCCCCCTCCCCTTTAGCCTACTTCGCTGTGCCTACTTCGCCATAATTCAGCCTTCGCAGTCCGCCTTAGGCGGACGAAGTAGGCTGGCTACGAAGACTGAATCTGGGATTATTATGCCTGGTAATATCCATATTGATAAACAGATTTGACCATTGCCCGGAGATTCTCCGGCTTTGCATTGTAAGGGATCTCGCAGCCCGCAGCCAGGATGAAGCCTCCTCCCCGGCCAACCTCCTCGATCAACCGGTGGCAATACTCTTCTACTTCCGGGGGGCTTCCCATGGCCAATTTCTCGGCAGACACATCACCGAACAGGCACATGCGGTCTCCAATCTCGTCCTTGGCCCGAAAGATATCCGTCAGCCCGTCTAACTGGAGAATGATCTTTTTCGCCGGAAGACGCCGCAGGACTTTCAGGTTCTTTATCCAGTCTCCGTCGCAATGGAGGATGGGTGTCATATCGGCATCGATGATCCGGCAGACGATCTCCTCCATGCTGGGAAATGCCAGATCCTCGAACTGCCGCGGAGAAATAAAGCTATTGGATGTTCGGTGACAGTAACACTGGACCCGAGGAACTCCCACCGACCGTGATATCTGGATACTCGACTCAGCAAAGCTGGGGGCCAGTCTCATGGCGGCTCTTCGGATCTTCTCCGGCCTCTGGAAGAGGTCGAGAGAAAAAGGGACGACGGTTCGAGCCATGGAGAACAGATCAAAAGGCATTTCGGCCTGAAAACCTATCTGGATAGCCAGCCCCTGCTTTCGCCACCACCGCTGGTCCTTGCTCCAGAAAAGCCGCTGTTTTAAAAGTTCGCGCGCAAGCCTGTACCAAAGTCTGATCGACCCAAGCCCTTCGACATCCTTACAGAAACGGGGGAGCATCCTGGCCCGAAAGATGGTATCCGCACGATGGAAATTCATTTTAAGGATCCGGTCATAATCCTCCGGTTTCATGTATTCAAACTCTTCTATCTGGGTCATAGCATTCTCAGGAAGATCATCTCCCGGGTAAAGCAACCACATCATTATAGCAAAGCTGTAAGTCAGCTTTGAGACCGGATTGATATTATAGTAGATGTCCCAGGGACCGAGGTCTTCATAGACCTGGCGTATTGCCTTCAGGTAAACCCTGGGCTTATGCACATAGTCACTCGCTTTTACATTTGCATGGAAGGGGCTGTAATTGTAAAGCATCATGGATAGAGGCACCCGGTCGGGTTTCTCCAGCTTGATAACCGCTTGCAGGCGCTCTTCAGCGGTCATTTGATCCTTTTCATAGATCTTCTTCTTGGGCTGATTCATGCCATTTCCTTCCTTTCATCCATGAAAGATTGCACGATTCTCAGCCCTTCGTAGGCATCGCAGGTTTGGGCATCCACCTTCAACCTTTCGACCATGTCTTTGGTGGTTACCCCTCCTCCGATAATCACCTGAATCCGTTCCCGAAGGCCTTTTTCCTCGAGCAGGCGAATGACCTCTTGCATAGAAGGAAAAGCGGTGGTAATAAGGGCAGACATCCCCAGGATCGGTGCGCCGGTCTCTTTCAGCTTCTCAACGAAGGCTTTCGGTGCCACATCCACCCCCAGGTTGTATACGACAAAGCCGCCGGCCTCAGCGAGCATAGCAAAAATATCCTTGCCCAGGTAGTGAAGATCCCCTTGGGGAGTTCCCAGGACAATTCTGCCGGCTACTTCTTTAGTAGTTGGAGAGAGAAGAGGTTGTATCCGCGAACGGACTTTCTTGAACATCTCACCGGCTATGACCAGCTCGGGAAGAAAATACTCCCCGGCTTCGAATTTTTTACCGATCTCTTCCATGCATTTTTCGCATGCACTTAGAAGCTCCGGGGGAGAAATGCCCGACTTGAGGAGACCCTCCATCTCGGCCTCAATGGAATCGATCCGAAAGGCGAGAAAGATCTCCCGGAATTTAGCAAGCCCGGCCATTTTCTGGGTTTCCATGTCTTTATCCTTTTTTTGTTCAGGTATCCACACCTATTGTTTTACCTGGCCGTTGACAACTCAGTATTTTATCAGGTATCATTGCAAAAATCTACGAATTTGAAAAAAGTAGGACTTTGCGCTAAAAATTATTGAATAGTTCCCTGTTCTGGAATAACCAGATCCCAATCCACCTGCGCTGAGCTTACTTCGCTATTGTTGTTTCTCCTTCATCAATTATACGGAGGAATCTAATAATGCAGATCAAAAAAAATAGTAAGGTTTTCATCACCGGTGCTGCCAGCGGAATTGGGCGATCTACCGCTATTGCGATGGCCGGGTTAGGAACCCGGTTGTTTTTGACAGATATCAACGAGAAGGGATTAGAGGAGACATCCCGGATGATCTCAAAAGAGGGAGGAGAGGTTTGTAAATATAAGGCGTTTGATATCTCTAAATATGAAGAGGTGAAGGCATTTGCCGATAAGATCCATAAGGATTTTGGGCCGATGGATATCGTGATGAACATCGCCGGGATTGCATTGTATGGGCTGGTTGAGGACATGAGCCACGAGCACTGGAAAAAGGTAATCAACATTAATCTCTGGGGGCCGATCCATGGTGTTGAATGTTTTCTCCCTGAGATGATTCGCGCCAGGAAAGGACATGTGGTTACTGTGTCCTCCGCATCCGGACTCACTGGAGCCCCATGGCACGCAGCCTACTGCGCGGCAAAGTGGGGCTTAGTGGGGATGTCCGAGGTGCTGCGCTATGACTTGATGCAGCACAATATCGGCGTGACGGTAGTATGTCCCGGTGCGGTGGAAACACCGTTAAAAGATACCGTGGAGATCTTGGGAGTGGATCCTAATCGTGAGGATGTCATAGAGCTAAAGAGAAGGTTTTCAAAACATGCAGTCACGCCGGAGAAAGTGGCTGAACTGATGATTAACGCCATAAAAAAGAATAAATTCCTGGTCATCACATCATTAGATATTAAGTTCGTATATTTCTGTAAACGCCATATATTTCCTCTATATCACTACATTATGATCCGAATTAGCAGGCTCCTGAACGCGGGGAGGTATTGTCAATCATGAAATCCTGTCAAGGTAAAAGTAAAGGAAAATTAAGACGGAAGCACGGTCGACAACTCTGCATAATTACTTATAATGGGTCTGCTCGCATCAGGGACGCTGACGATCCGCTCAGGCCAGAGGATATGGATTTGAGATGAAATATCTGTTAGCAATAGACCAGGGAACGACGGGAACAACCGCCTTACTAATAGATAAGGAATCTGAGATAGTGGAGAAAGCTTATTGTGAATTCCCCCAGATTTATCCACAACCTGGCTGGGTTGAGCACGATCCTGAAGTTATTATGAAAACAACCTACAAGGTAATAACAGAGCTGTTCAAAGAAACAGAAGAGATAGCTGCTATCGGAATAACAAACCAGAGAGAAACATTAGTTATGTGGGACAAAAAATCCGGGAAACCAGTTTACAACGCAATAGTCTGGCAGTGCAGAAGGACAGCAGATATCTGTGAAGGGCTGAAAAAACAAGGTTTGGAAAAAATCATAAGGGAAAAGACGGGTTTGCCAATAGATGCCTACTTCTCAGCTACGAAAATAAAATGGTTGATGGATAATGTCGAAAAAGCGAGGCGTAAGGATGTGGTTTGCGGCACGATAGACAGTTGGTTGGTGTATAACTTGGCAGGGGAACATGTGACCGATCATACTAACGCTTCCAGAACCATGTTGTATAACATTAATACGCTTGAATGGGATGAAGAGATTTTAAAGGAATTAAAGATTCCCAGGCATGTTTTGCCGGAAGTGAGATCTTCCAGCGAGGTTTATGGTTATGCGAGGATAGGTCATAAAGATATTCCGATAGCGGGCATCGCGGGCGACCAACAGGCAGCTTTGTTCGGCCAGCTATGTTTCAAGAAAGGTATGGCAAAAAACACTTACGGCACCGGAGCTTTCACGCTGATGAACATAGGAGAAGAGGTGACAAAATCTGACCGGCTGGTGACCACAATAGCTTACAGCCTTGATGAGAAAGTAAGTTATGCTCTGGAAGGAAGTATTTTTATCGCCGGGGCAGTGATTCAATGGCTTAGGGACGAGTTGGGGATAATTAAAGATGCTGCGGAAACAGAAAGATTAGCCCGGGCAGTTGAGGATAATGGTGGAGTTTATCTTGTGCCCGCTTTTGTCGGCTTAGGAGCGCCGCACTGGGATATGTATGCTCGTGGTTTGATAGTAGGTTTGACCAGAGGAACAAAAAAAGAACACTTAGTCAGGGCAGCGTTAGAATCCTTGGCTTATCAAACAAAGGATGTTATTGAGGTTATGCAAAAGGAATCAAAGCTAAAACTAAAAGAGTTGAAGGTTGATGGGGGAGCAGCAAAAAACGATTTCTTGCTACAATTCCAGGCAGACATTCTTAATGAGGAAGTGAAAAGACCGAAGAACATTGAAACTACTGCCTTGGGAGTAGCTTACCTTGCCGGTTTAGCAACAGGTTATTGGAATAAAAAAGAGGAGATAAAACAAGAGATGGATAAAACATTCGTGCCGGGTATGAAAAAAGATGAAAGAAAAGTTCTGTCAAAAAATTGGAAAGAAGCAGTAAAGAGAAGCAAGGGTTGGACAAAGTGAAACGCAATCTTGAGACTATGGGCAAATCATTCAGCGTCAGAATGACATATCCTTCGACAGGCCCTGCGAGACGCCCCGATGGGCATCGGGGCTCCTCAGGACATGGCAATGTCACAAATTTAGGCCTGATAATAATGTGAAAGAGACCGTTGCAATTGAAGCCAAAGATAAGGAGAAGAGATTCGAGCGCTCAAGCGTTATCCGTGCCTTCATCCTCCTTGCCTTCATAGCCGCCGGAATCGTTTTTTATCATTATACCGATTATTCCCAGTATCTTACGAAGGATAAGATCTCCTTCACTATTGACTCTATTCGTGGCTTTGTGGCCAGGTTTGGCTTCTTTGGTCCAATCCTCTTCGTGGTGGCGGGGTTTTTAGCCATTACGACAAACATACCTACCGTTGTCATCATCTACTTCTCCGTCATCACCTTCGGAGGAGTTGCCGGGGCCTTTCTTTCCGCTATCAGCGTTTACCTGGCCACAACCGTGATTTACTTCATCGCCCAGCTACTGGGTAGGGATTTTGTGACCCGGCTTTTCAGGAAGAGATTGAAGAAGCTGGAGGGGCGACTGGATGAGAGAGGACTGATGACGGTCATTTATTTGCGCCTCATCTTCTTCATGTCGCCTCCCCTGAACTGGCTGCTGAGCCTGACAAATATAAGTTACAGAAATTTCTTTTTGGGCACGCTTTTCGGAACCGTCCACCACATCATCATCAACGCCTGGCTTAGCGACATGGTTATTGACCTTATCAAGGCCGGTGATTCCCTGAATCCCATAAAGACCCCCAAGCTTCTCCTTCCCCTCGGCCTCGGGATCACAATCTTTTTGACTGTAAGGATAATTGACCGCCGCCGGAGAATAAAATTGCCTGTGGCAAGCAAGCTTTGAAAATTGTTCCTGAGGCACTGCTCTTAACAAGCAAAGGAAGCGTTAAGTTGAAATTTCAGGCCTGACCTGTTCTACTTTTATCCTACATAGTTGTTTACAACGAAGTAGGACGAATTCTCGAACCCTTTTGTAAAAGGGGGATGGTGATTAATCGCAAGTCCAAAAATCAGACTGCGGGGCTGAGACTTCTCATTTGTCAATATTAAAGATTTGACAGGTGCCCTTTAATGGGTGACCCCTTTACATCTCTGTCAAATTAATAATTAAGCTCTGACCCCATTTCCCCATCGGCGTTATTTATTATACACATTATCAATATCTCAAAACGGAAGCAATGTGGAATTTAAAATTCAATCTGCGGCATCATTTGCTCATTTGTCAAGATCAAAGATTTGACCCCCGACTTTCTTTTGTTTTTCCATTCTAAAGGTTTTACGGGTGAACTCCGGCTGCTGTCCGATGTCATGGCGGAGCTTAAAATCCGTGTAGCGGATCATAGCAGGGACCACAGTTCTAGCCAGGAAGTTCTCGTTCATCGTGAGAGGGCCGGTCTCCACGGCCAGCCTCTCCTGAAGACTGTCCATCCAGGCTTGCGTTTTTTTATTCACATATTTTTTGCTCCCGGGCAGGACCGTCATCGCGCTGCGAGAGTCTGTTTTATATCTTTGCGCCTTTGCCCTTACCCCGGGTTTGGCATGATCTTTTAGATTGACATAGCCGGTCAGCCAGTCCTCCGCGATGCGGAAAACCGATGGTCCCAGCCTTTTGAACTCCTCCTGATACAACCGTCGCTGGATCTGCGACATTTCTTTTTGGCCGATGTGCGGATGCTCGAAGCCCAGGGAGAACCCATCGTGCTTTCGCCAGTTCATGAATATTTCGGGAATCATCCTGCCCTCGGCCTCCAGTCGCTTTTGCAAGGGCGTGCCCGGCGATGGCCCATAGATGAGGAACTGGCACATGGACGGCCGGAAACTTATCAGCTCCTCGAATTCCTCCTCGATAATCTCCGGAGTATGGTAATCAAAGCCGAGGATCATGGACGCGAGCACGCTGATGCCGTGCTGATGGAGGTCACTGAACAATTCCCGGCACGATTTGCCCTGCTGCTTGGAAAAGCCCGACCGCTTGCCTTCATAGCCGACCCAAATCCAATCAACACCCATTTCCACCAGCTCTTCAGCCGAATATTTGGAGAGACTTTTTACGCTGCTGAATATGCTAATAGAAAGAGGCGGCAGGGCGGATTTCCTGATGGCCTCGAGAAATCCCCTGCCCCGCTCCTCGTTCAAAAGGAAATCCTCGTCATTGATCCAGAACTTGTCCATGCCCGGATGCTTTCCGCGAAGTCCTTCGATCGCAGACAGGATGGACGGCCCGTCAGGGAGGAACTTGATATACTTTTGCTTGAAGTAATGAGAAGTTGCGCAGAAGTCACAGCCGTTTGGGCATCCAAGTCCCGCGAAGACGTATCCTGTATTTCCCGGGACTGGGATCGAGAACAATGTCTGGCTCTGAGTGATGTCCGGCTGGACAATGGGCTCATCGACCTTCTCGCCCAGCAGCTCCCGCATGAAGGATACGCCCTCCCCGCGGCAGATGTAGTCCGCGTACTTTTTTATTTCGTCTCCCAGCGCGGTCCCGTATCCGCCCAGGATAATCTCTGTTGAGGACGCGTGCTTGCGGATGGCTCTGACCATGGGGATCATCTTGTGCATGGTTGAATTGACAAAGGCAATGCCTACATAATTGTATCCTTGTTTTATCTCCGCGATGAATTGAGACATAGTCGGATAATGGAGGGTGGTTGTGGGGATTTTCAGGTTTTCCGCGATGAAATCAATTCCCCATTGGGTGGTGGTGGCTCTTGGCCGAAACACTCCCTGGGCCCACATGATCTGGTGAGAGCCCTCGGAGGAGACTCCGAACGTATCCGAATACTTTATCCCGAACGGCTTACAAACGCTTGACAACAAAAGCGTTTTATTTTTTTGGTTGGTCATATTTCACTCCTCCTATGATGATTGTCTATTCCATGTTATTTGAAATTATGCCGCGACCCTTCTCCTTCACGTTAAAAAGGGGGACGTAATTAAAAGGAGAAATCAGGGTCAAACCCGGAGAGACTGTTGAAAAACCTTTCTGCGCTGTCATTCTGAGCAAAGCGAAGAATCTCATTCCCATATTAAACACAGTTTTTGAGACCCTTCGCTCCGCTCAGGGTGAGATTTTTGACTTTTTCAACAGTCTCGAAAGATTTGATCCCCTACCCTCACTTAAATTATCATTTTATTCTGTCAAAAGTAAGGGGCTGATTTGTCTTGGAAAAGAGGGGACGTTATTAATAAATTGACTTTTCTTAGGGCTTAATTTTCCAACCTTATAGTCACCTATTTCACTAACCTTACTATCGCTGCTTTTTCCCTTGGTTATCTCAACCCTTTTCCCAGCTTGCTTTATCGTATCCCACTTTGTGGGGGTTAAGCAATACTGAATTGCCAGAGGCAATTGTAATAGATTGTAGATTAAGATCCCCCTCACCTTAAATCCTCTCCCCGAGGGGAGAGGAGACTTTTTGTGCCCCCTCACTCCTTCTACAGGCTCAGGACAGGCAGGACATGGCAGGGAGTAGCAAGGACTCAAATCCTTTTTGTAAAGTGTAGCCCTTACCCCGACTCCTTAATAATATCGCCTACCGCCTGGAAAAGGCTTAAAAGGGCCAACTCCTTTAATTTTGCCACTGTGTGGCTATGATAAATTCCACCTAACTGCCTGTTGTTTGATACCTAATAGGAAGGATAGCAACATCTTATCATTAACTGCCCTTCGCCACTCTATCGTTTTATAACCTCACCAAGAAGTTCTCGGTAATAGTACATATCTTTTAATCTCCGTGATAACTTTCCACTACCAAATAGATCTTGTGGTCGAAATATCTTCTTATCGAAGTCTTCAAGAAATCGATATTCAGTACCACCCCAATTATTAAAGATATGATCATCGAGAAATCTCCTTACTATTCTTTGCATTGGGAGTAATTCTGGGCAGTATTTATCCTTTTTTAATACAGGGTATAATTCATCTTCAACATTAGCAAGGGTATAAAGGCTTAAAATGTCTCCACGAGTAAGCTCAAAATTTTTAATCCTCTTTGCACCAAAGAGGATTACGAGGTTCCTCAAGAGTTTTAGATCAATATCTTTTCTGTTTGGTATAATCTCAGTTGCTAAATAATATGTATCGTATAAGTTCCGGATTTTATTTTTCGATCCGAGATAGGATTTCCCTTTAAAATCCATCCTTTCGCCGCCAATAGTAGCTACAATTTTTGAGGCCCATAGTTCTTCCAGTGCTAAGGTTTTAACCGGAAATTGTATTTTTTCATTATCCATACCAGGGAGTGCTTGCCACGGCTTTTTTTGTAAATTAAGAACTGAGTGACAATATCGATACCCCATATCGATATCTATGGAATCACTCTTTCCATATATAGATGCAAACCCTAATTGAGTCTGAAGGAAACGTTCATCATCCTGTTTCAAGCGTCTATACTTCAAACCTAAGGAGTCGGATACTCGACTAATAATTTTACAATGATGGTTCTGAAGTTCCTTAATCTCCGTAGAACCTTCTTTACCGAGTTCAGGATTACCTATAAGGTCCATATCAAGGTCAAGGGACACTCTGTACATTGTTTCATATAAAAAAACAATGGCAGAACCGCCCATAAGAGCGAAGTCCCTACCGATATCGGTTTTCACAAGTTTATTAAGTATAAGAGATAACCAGAGCACTTTTTCAACAGTCGGTTCGTGGAATTGGGTTTTCCTTGAAATCTCCTCTATTCGTTTTTTATTAATAAGTTTCGAAATCACTATTTATCATCCTTCCATCTTGGACATATCTATTCAATTAAAATCCTTCAAATAAGCCTTCTGGAACATAAATATTCCAACGTTTATTAATGCACCCTGGATCATTTCGAGAAAAACGAACGGGGGAAGAAGGACAAAACATCTGTATATTATTTAGAATATTGTTATGGATTTTCCAATCTTCTTGAAAATACTCTAAAACAACCCCCATTTTTGCAAAAAGAGAAGGGATACATATAGCTTTTAAATATTCTAAGATTCGGTTACCATTTAACTGTTCAAGTCTTCGCAACGCATAAAGAACATTCTCCCAACCCACAGCATACTTAGGTCGATGAATGCAATCAATAATTGTTCGCTCAAGATCTGTTAAATAAATTACGGTTTCTACACGTTTTAATGAAGTTTTCCCTTTTTCTGGAGAACGAATTTTTACTGATTTTATGGCAACATCACCAAGGGGAGGTAGATCTTGCGGAAGATATCCATGAATATAGAGGACAAAACTCATCCCATATCGGCTTAAACCATGAAGTTCCAGCGCGGTATTATAACAAAAGAGGATATTCTTTCTAAAGATTGAGACAGCAGCACGGATTGGGTCGGTGAGGAATTGTTCTTGCCCCGGTTCGGGTTGGACAATGTATTTTCCTCTTGTTTTCTTTCCGTGAAATTTAGCTATAAATCCCAGTTTTTGCAGATTCACAATGATTCGATCTATATCTATGACGGAATACATCGGTAAAAGGGCATCAATTTCTCTTCTGGAAAGGGTGTTAAATTTACTAATGATTTCTTGGATATTCTTCATACCTTTGGGCGCCTTTTTCATAGCTCTTAATATTTTAGCCAATTTATTTATTTCTGATGTTTTTATTAGATATCTGTATTCCAATTTAAATTTCTTTCTTATAAAGACACCGTGGCGGACAAATTCCCTAATGGCAGAGGATATGGTGTAATTTGATACTACGTTGTTTTTCTCTCTTATTAAGTCTACTATTTCTTGCCTTGAGATCTCTTTGCGTTTCTGGTCTTTTAAAATTTCAAGAATGAATTGAACTGTTTCTCTATGACGTGGAACATTTTCCATAGCTATAATCTTGCACATAATTTTACAGTTGTCAATATATTTTGTAAAGTGTGCTTTACAAAAGTATTATATAACTTTATTAATTTTTTAATTTCAGTAGCTAACATTTTTGCAAAGCATAATTTGCAAAACTATCACATAACTAAAATTGTAGTTAATAAACATGAAGTTTTCGCCTAACGATAAAGGTTGTATACGAAGCAGAACCTAGAATATTTATGGGAAGCTTAGGGGACCTTGATTCTAAAACAACTTAGGAGAAAAATGACACCTTTTCTCTTGACAGGGTGCCCTTTAATGGGTGACCCCTTGCGTCTATCTCAACAAGCAGCTCAAAATGACTGTAAGAGGTGGCTTAGAAGTTTTCCCGGGTCAAGTTGCAATTGTGCGGACGGTGTCCGCACTTTTTTGCTCTGCTGCTTAGGGGCAGGTAATGGGGTCTTCAATTGTGCGGGCAGTGTCCGCACAAAATGCGGGTATGCGCGGTAAAAAGCCAGATAATTATATAACTGCCTGCGGCCACATCCACTTATCTTTTGTTTTTTAAGCTCCCTGGAAAGTTCGGTAAAAAGATTCTCGCCATACTTCGCCCGCTCCACCCCTCGAAGCTGGAAATCGGCAACATACATCCCGATGAGCCAGTTGCGCAAAGTCAGGCTGATGTTTACTGCTTTAGCGGTCTGAGCGGACAGGCTATGGTGGATATCGCGAATGGCTTCAATAAGGACATTAAATGTAAAGGATTTACTTCCCATACTCCAGCGCTTCCAGGTTTTTCTTGATTGTTGTTTCGAACTTTTTTGACTAAATAAACTGCTCGTCAGGAAACCTTTTTCCAGCTTGCTTTATCGTATCCCAGTTTGTGGGCTCAATCAATACTGAATTGCCAGAGGCAATTGTAATAGATTGTAGATTTTAGATTAGAGATTTCAGATTAAGATCCCCCTCACCTTACATCCTCTCCCACTCCTTCGACAGGCTCAGGACAGGCTCTTGCCCTCTCCCCCAGGGGAGAGGGAACTTAAATTGGATTGGGGTGCATTGCAATAATTAATCTACTAATAATTAAATGGTGTCAAGGAATTCGGAAAGTTATGATGGCGATGTTCTAAAACAGGGAGAAGCCGAGGAAGTTCCGGTAGCCCTTGCGCCTCATCTCCTTTAGCATATGCAGAGTAGGCATCCAGAAGGGGTCGAACGCATGCCATCCCAGCCCCGGTAGTGGTTTGGTGAATCCGTATCGCTTGCCCTGAAACAAGACCTTGAGGATGGGGAGCTTAAATTGGTAGTCGTAGCTTAGCCGTCCTTTTCCGATGATGCTCACAAAACGCGAGGTTGTTACCGGGTCCCGGGTGATGCCCTTGATCTCCGGGTGCGATCGCCTCCACTGCTCCACGGCCTCTTCGGAGCTGAAGAAGCTGTTGTAGTCACACCAGCCCAAGATATCGTCCATCATATACCTCACGGGGATGCCGAGGTGGACCCGCAAGGTTTTGGGGGAATAGTCGAGCAGGGCGCCGTCGCGCCCGATCAGCTCGACCGGTTCTTTGGTCTGGCGACAGACCGAGCGGACGATCACCTCCCGGCCGGGAAACATGGCCGATACACCGCAGACCTCGACGGCACACTCACCGTACCATTTCTGTTCGCCGCCCACCCATATTGGATAGTGGTTTTTGAAACAGGCGAAGGGACGGGCGTAGAAGATCTCGCCCACTGCCGGGACCGGTTCTTCGAGCTTCTCCTCCTGGAAATACTCAATACCTTCGTGCGCCTTGTTCTGCACCGCCACACAGACACCGGCCTCGAGGTCTTGAAGAATCCGGGCAAGCTCGTCCGGGGACAGGGAAAGCTCCCGGGCGATCTCCGCCAACTTGGGACATGTGCCCTCGGCGAGAACCTGATCCATGATCATCTTTCTCACCCGCTTTGCCTTTTCGTATAGTTGCGCCATTGTCTTACCTCCTTTCTCAGTAGGATTGAATTAACCTCCCTGCCCCGATGGACATCGGGGCAGGGTATCATAGGGAATATATTTTATTCCCCCTCACCCCTTCCCTCTCCCCCGGGGGAGAGGAGTATAAGAGGAAACCCTGTAGCAGGCTACAGGGAATAGTCAAGTTCAAGCAAGGAACACCGTTACTGCGCAAGCCGGTCGCAAAATCCCTTTATCTTCTCCTTCCCGTATTCGCTGTCGATGGTGAACGATTCCAGAGGGCGTCTAAAGACTATCCGGCTTGCTATCCTCATCAAAGGTAATATATATAATTCATGATAAGCGCTGCTTAAACCCAGGGTGGCCACAACCGTTCCTCCCAATCTTTGAACACGGTCGCTAACTGGTTTATTTATTAATTCAAGTTCAAATACCTCGAGGGGTGGGCCACCGAAGGTAGCAAAGGCGCCCACCTTTTTGTTTTGCATCCCCTTCACCTGCTTGAGATATCTGGCCACGGGATAAGATATCTCAGCCCATTTCGGACCGCCGATGCATACGAGATCAAATTCCGATACATCCGGGTAAGCAAGAGGCTGAATGTCTGCCTCTACCTGGGGGTAATGTTGCAGCCACCACCGGCGAAAGGAAGAATTATACAACGCCAGAGCAATAAGCGGATAAGTGTATATTTGCTTGGCGAGCAGAACCCATTTACTTGGTTCTCTTACCGCTCTAATCCGATCAATTATGACCGTATGCCCCCGAGACTTTAATTCTTTTGCGATGATTTCAGCCAATTTTTCCGTATGCCCTCTCCTTGAATAATAGGCAATTAGAATCTTCATTTCCGAGGCCCTCCTGAGATTAACTGGTTAAGTAGTTGAACCGGATCTCGCCCGGTGATTTCCATTTGGTTTTTTACCATCGCCGCCGTCCACCGTCATCAATACCCAACTTACCTCAATCACGAAATCTTGTCAACGAAAGAGGGAAGGAAAATCCTGACTGAATCACGCTTGACAACTTCACCGAATGACCTATAATGGATCTGCTTATATCAAGGAGGTAGAGATGTGTGAATTTTGTACCAAACACGGCGAGGGGAAGAAGTGGTATCTTGAGGCCAAAAACTACAGTGATGATCTGCTGAGTGACTTAAGGCGTCAGAAATTTATCAAGGAGTTCTTCGCCAATTTTTTGGATGGCTTTCCGAAGATGCTCAAGGACCTGGAGCGGTTTGAGGCCGCGCCCGGAGCCATCAAGTGGCTGGCGAAATGGTATCTCAAGAGAAAATTCAAACGCGAACATCATGGTCAGGTAGTGCCCCGGGAAGACATCGAAAAGATCCTGGATATGATGAGCACCGTCGTGCGCATCCCCTGTGTCTGCCGACGAATAACTCGTGGGGAGGACAAGTCCTACTGCGTCGGGACGATCCTCTCCCCGGATTCGATTGGTATCGGCGGGCTCGTTGACGAAAGCTTCTGGGCCGGGCCGGATAGTTCCGGCCTGGAGACCATAGGCCGGGAAGAGGCCAAGAGTTTGATCGCCGATTTCGAAAAGGAATCGCTTTGCCACACAGTATGGACCTTCCAGTCACCTTTCATCGGCGGGATTTGCAACTGCGACCGCTCCGACTGCATGGCCCTGATCGGCGCGGTGACTTACTCCGTGCCCGTCCTCTACAAGGCGGAGTATGTGGCGGAAGTGGACTGGGAAAAATGCAACGGCTGCCGGGCCTGCATGCACCTCTGTCAGTTCGGTGCAATCGGGTTCTCCGCCACCGCCAAGAAGATTTTCATCGACCCGCGCCGTTGCTTTGGCTGCGGTATCTGCCGTGCCCGCTGCAAACCTGAAGCAATCATCCTCGCAGACCGGCAGACCCATCCGATCGCCGCCCGGAGCTGGGTATAATTCGCTTGGTAGGGGCAAATGAACCTCCCTGCCCCGATGGACATCGGGGCAAGGTATCATAAAGAATATATTCTACTCCCCCTCACCTTTACCCCGATGGACATCGGGGCAAGCCCTCTCCCCCGGGGGAGAGGGGAATAAGAGGGAACCTTGTAGCAAGCTACAGGGAATAGTCAAGTTCATGAATTGCCCCTACATTGGGATTTGAACCACGAATTTCACGAATTACACGAAGAATTTTTCCCTCGTTTCTTAGCTTATTTGTGCCCTTGCCTCCAAGCTTTTCAAAGAAGACAACAAGTTTCCACCGTTTCCGGTCCATCAACCATATTGTTCTGCTTAGAAAAGTCAATGAAAATCCCCCCTACGCCCCCCTCTTTCAAAGGGCAATCCCCCCCTAACCCCCCGAGGGCCATCGGGGGGGGAATAAGAGGGGATTTAGTGGCGTTAAGCAATCGAAAGGAGGTTGTTGAAAATGCCTACTCGAAGTAAGATTCAGAAGATAGAGTTATTTCATGTGGACATTCCACTGAAAAAGCCATTTTATCCTTCCTGGATTTCAGGATACCCGCAGCTCCATAACCGCTTTACCCTGATCCGGCTGACCACCGACGATGGAATTGTGGGGGTAAGTGCTGGTGCTGCCTTTGAGACAGAAAGGGAGGGATTGGGGGAGCTGATCGGACCCTATCTATTCGGATTGGATCCTACTGATATAGGGGTGATAAATCAGCGATTGAAAGAGATTTCCTACTTAGGCTGGAGGAACTCATGGATAGAGCCAGCCTTCTGGGATATCAGGGGGAAGATGGAGGGGAAGCCGGTCTACAAGCTTCTTCAGCAGAAGGAGGAAGATGTAAAGGAGGTAAGAGTATATTGCTCTACCGGAGAGATTCAGCCAGCAGAAAAAAGACTGGAGTGTATTGACAAGATTCGAGGGATGGGATTCAAGGCAGTAAAGCTCAGGGTTCGTTCTCCTACCATAAAGGAGGATGTTGATCTGGTAAGCAGGGTTCGGGAAAGGGTAGGTGAGGACTTCGGGATCATGGTGGATGCCAATCAGGGATGGCGGGTAACCATTATTGATGAGCCCCCTTTATGGGATCTGGATAGGGCAACCTCTTTTGCCCGGGAGTGTGAAAAGTTGGGAGTTCTCTGGCTGGAAGAGCCCCTGGATATGTACTCCTACGATGAGCTCTCCGCTCTGCGGGAGGTCGCCAAAACCCCAATTGCTGGGGGGGAGCTGAGTGCGGGCTGGCATGAGCTCAAGATAATGATAGAGAAGGGCTGCTATGATATCTATCAGCCGGATGCAACATTCGCTGGTGGGATCTCTACCTCCCGGAGGGTTATGGAAGAATGCCTTGGTAGAGATCTTGGTTTTTCTCCCCATACCTGGACTAACGGGATTGGCTTTCTCGTCAATCTTCAGGTTTATGCTGCTTTTCCGAGAAAAACCTATCTGGAATATCCCTACGAGCCTCCAGGCTGGATACCATTATCACGGGATGCTATTTTGAAAAACCCCATAGAAGTTTCATCCCGGGGCACCGTCCCGGTTCCTGATACCCCGGGACTGGGGATAGAGATTGATGAGAGGGCTTTGAGAAAGTATGGAAAGAGATTTTATCTGCTCACCCAACTCAGGCTTGCCCTTCAAAGTATCAGGAGGATGGGTCTGAAGACTACCCTCGAGATTGCCCGAAAGAAAGGGGTCCGCTGAGCTAAGTAATTCCATAATGTATGGCCGGGGTCAGTTCTATTTTCTTGACAATCGGGTTGAGTTTTAATATATTTTGCCGTGGAAGCAAAGAAGGAGGCCGAGGGAAAATAATAAATATAACTGTCTCCTTTTTACTTACGAAGTGAAATTTAAACAACCTTAAAAAAATGAAAGGAGGCAAAAGATGCCAGTAACCAAGATTGTTCTCGGCGAAAATGAGATACCTACATCGTGGTACAATGTTTTGCCCGACCTGCCCGAGCCCTTGCCCCCCATATTACACCCTGCTACCAAGGAGCCCACTATCCTGCCCCCGCCCCTCTTCCCCCGCAGTCTGGACCAGCAGGAGTCGAGCCAGGAGCGCTATATTGAAATTCCGGAGGAGGTGCAGGATATCTACAAAATGTGGAGGCCTACCTATTTGCATCGGGCTTATCGGTTGGAGAAGGCCTTGGACACCCCGGCCAAGATTTTCTATAAGTATGAGGGGACGAGCCCGGCAGGAAGCCATAAGCTAAACACCTCGGTAGCTCAAGCGTATTACAATAAGAAGGAGGGAGTGAAACGCCTGGCTACGGAGACCGGCGCCGGTCAGTGGGGAAGTGCCTTAGCTATGGGCTGCCAGCTTTTCGACCTTGAGTGTAAGGTGTATATGGTTAGGGTGAGCTACGAGCAGAAACCCTATCGGCGTATTATGATGGAGACCTGGGGGGCCAATGTCGTCTCCAGCCCAAGTGAGGATACCGAGATCGGGCGCAAAATCCGGAAGGAAGACCCTGATTGCTCCGGCAGCCTCGGCATTGCTATCAGCGAGGCAGTAGAGGATGCCGCCACTCGTGACGACACCATGTACTCCCTGGGAAGCGTCCTGAATCATGTGCTTATGCACCAGACTATTATTGGACAGGAGGCCAAGAAGCAGTTGGAGAAGGCGGATGCCTACCCCGATATCATTATCGGCTGCATCGGCGGCGGCAGCAACTTCGCAGGGGTGTTCCTACCCTTCGTCAAGGATAAGCTGGATGGGCGCAAGCTCAGCATCATTTGCGTTGAACCGGAGGCCTGCCCCACTGTCACCAAGGGACCCTATACCTGGGACTTCGGGGATGTAGCGGGGATGGCGCCAATAGCCAAGATGTATACCCTGGGCCATACCTTCGTTCCTCCCAGGATCCATGCCGGTGGCCTCCGTTATCACGGAATGGCACCCATCGTCTCTCACCTAAATAAGCTTGGCATTATTGAAACCAGGGCGGAGCATCAGGTTCCCGTTTTCAAAAGTGCCGTGATGTTCGCTCGGGCCGAAGGCATTCTCCCTGCTCCGGAGCCAGCTCACGCCATTAAGGCAGTGGTTGATGAGGCCCTCAAATGCAAAGAATCAGGAGAAGCCAAGACTATTCTCCTCGCCCTGAGCGGTCATGGACACTTTGACCTCGGTGCCTATGATGAATACCTTTCCGGCAAGCTTGAGGACTATGAGTATCCCAAGGAGCTGGTAGAAGAGGCCCTGAAACAGTTACCCGAGGTTAAGTAACTATCAAGGGGGAAGGTCATAGTTCGTCAGTGTGGCAACAGCGATTTTGAGATGATCTACTCCATTATCAATGACGCCGCTCAGGCGTACAAAGGGGTTATCCCCGGGGACTGTTTGAAAGAGCCTTACATGTCTGAAGACGAGCTTCGGCATGAGATGGATGAGGGTGTCGCATTCTGGGGATATGAAGAGGATGGTGAGCTGGTTGGGGTGATGGGCATTCAATACATTCAGGATGTAACCCTCATCAGACATGCTTATGTTCGCACGGCCAAACGAAATCAGAGCATAGGAAGAAAATTGCTATCCTCTCTGCGCGAGCAGACGAGGCGTCCGATCTTAATCGGTACCTGGGCGGATGTCGTTTGGGCGATTCGTTTCTATGAAAGGCATGGTTTCCGATTGGTTTCCCCGGAAGAGAAAGATCGGCTGCTGAGAAGATACTGGTCAATTCCCGAACGTCAGATCGAAACCTCGGTAGTTCTTGCCGATCAGAAGTGGTTCGCTGCTCGTCAACGGGAAGCGAACAGCGCCTAACACGAGGATCTGTCGAAAAACCCATTGAAATTCCTGGATATTGATTGTGTGGGAATAGTGACTGTTCTCTTTTCCTTCGGCAGGCCCTTCGACTTCGCTTCTTTCGAGTTCTCCTTTGACTTCGCTCCCTTCGATAGGCTCCCTTCGACTTAACTCAGGACAGGCAGGACATGGCAGGACAGGCAAGGGGGAGGAGATTGTTTTGGATGCCCCGCCCTGTGGGCGGGGTAATTCACTGGGATCAGAGCTTTACTAAGAAAGGAGGAGAATTATGGCTGAAAGAATAATGATGATTCACGGCATGTGGGGCGGCGGATGGTACTGGGAGAATTACCGGAAATTTTTTGAGGAGAAAGGTTATCCTTGCATTACCCCAACCTTGCGTTTTCACGATATGGATCCGAATGAAACTCCTGATCCTCGATTGGGAACCACCAGCCTGTTGGATTATGCGGAAGACCTGGAAAAGGAAATCGGTAAGCTTGACGTCCCTCCTATCCTGATGGGGCATTCTATGGGTGGGCTTCTCGCACAGATCCTGGGGAGTCGGGGATTAGCCAGATCCCTGGTTCTGTTAACTCCCGCACCGCCGCATGGAATTATGGCCTTAAAGCCTTCAGTTATAAGAAGTTTTTGGAGTGGATTCAGGAGATACGGCTTCTGGAGAAAGCCATTGCGCCAGACTTTTAATGAGGCAGTCTATTCAATGATGCATTTATTGACGGTTGAAAAGCAAAAAGAGATCTTTGACAGATTCGTTTACGAGTCCGGCCGGGCAGCATGCGAGATCGGGTTCTGGCTTTTTGATTCAAGAGGGGCGGCCAAGGTTGATGAATCAAAGATTACCTGTCCTGTTCTGGTGATCGCCGGAGCCCAGGATAGGATCACTCCCGCTTCGGTAGTTCGGAAGGTCGCGGATAAATACCGGGGAGTTTCAACTTACAAGGAATTCGCTAACCACGCCCATTGGGTCGTCGGGGAACCAGGTTGGCAGGAGATAGCGAAGTATATCTTGAACTGGTTGAATCAAGCAAATAAATAGGGCTAAGTATTAATAAGTCTTTGTTAATAGTTTCTGGGCGATTCTTTTATCCCTGTCGAAGGAGCCAGTAAAGGATTACCGGGGTGGTGACGATGCTGATCAGGGTTCCGAGAAGGATTGTGGATGAAACCAGTTCGGGGTTTCGGTTGTATCTTTTAGCGAGCACGGAGTTAAGCACGGCCGGGGGCAGGGCGGACATGAGGATCACCACCTTGGCCGCGGTGTCGGCGAGGCCGAGAATTTTCACGATGAGCAGGCCGGCTAAAAACCCGCCGCCAATGCGAAGGACTGCGAACATGACGGAGAGCCCCAGCTGTTTGAATTGGACCTGGAGGAGCTGATACCCGAGGAGAAGGAGCATCAGGGGAATAGCTATCTGGCCGATAAGGTCAACTGGTGTGACTATCCAATTCGGGAGCGAGACCCGTCCCAGGTTGAGGACAACGCCCAGCACCGCGGCATAGATCAGGGGAAGCCGCAGCGCCTCCCCAAAGCCGCCCGGCACCTTTAGCATGGCAATACCCAGGCTGTAGTGGAGCACGGCGATGCTCACAAAAAAGATCACGGCGTAGCTCAAGCCTTCCGGGCCAAAGGCGAGCTGGTTAAGGGGCAGGCCCATGTTACCGGTGTTCATAAAGATCACAGGCAACATCAGCCCGCGCAGGCGCTCGATTTTGCCGGTAGCACGCAGACCCATACCGATGGCCAGCCCGGTGATGGCGACGATGCCGAGGGCGGCAAGAAACACCTGGCCGAAGTCACGGACCGGGATGGGATGATGAAGGAACGAGGAAAGTACAAGGCAGGGACTGGCCAGGTAGATGAGGATTTCGGTAAATGGCATGAGATCAACTTGGCGCACCCGCGCAATGCAATAACCCACGGCGATCAAGGCGAAAATCGGGAATACCGATTCAAATACAGTGCGCACTATCATGATCTGGCAATTTAGATTAATTGGGGAGGCCTGTCAAGAGAGTAATGGATGATGTCCAAAAAATTATGATTTGTATATCTACGATGTAAGGGTAATAACCAGATCGCCTGGTAGGTCGCCATCACTGAGAGTAATTTATCTGGCGAAATGCTCCGCGTAAGAATTGGTATAGAGGAAAGGCCAGGACATATCCCAAAAAACAAAGGAGGGAACAATGGGGCTACGAACTAAAGAACAATTTCTGGAAAGCCTGCGAGATGGGAGGGAGGTGTACATTTTTGGCGAACGGGTTGAGGATGTGACCACTCATCCTGTTCTAAAGGTTACCGCCGAGACCGTGGCCCAGGATTTTGCCATCACCGAGTTGGATGACCAGGAAGTGAGGAATCTTTTTGTTTTGCCTCATCCTGAAACCGGTGAGCCAATGAGCCGTTATTTTCAGACACCAAAAACCACCGAGGACCTGAAGAAACGCAAGGAGATGATCAGTAGATCGATCCTGCTTACGGGGGGACTCCCCTTCGGAAAGGATATCGGCACTGATGCCCTCAATGCGGCAATGGTTGTGGCTCAACAGATGAATAAACCGGAGTATGGAGAGCGAACCAAGAATTATCTGGAATACCTCATTAGGAACGACTGGACATTAAGCGGAGCAATCACAGATACAAAAGGGGATCGGAGTAAAACCCCGGCTGACCAGGCACACCCTGACTATTACCTGCATGTGGTGGATCGGAACAAGGATGGAATCGTGGTCAAGGGCTGCAAGATGCATATTACCGCAGCTCCCTGCTGCAATGACATCCTCGTACTGCCCACCAGGAACATGCGGGAAAACGAAGCGGATTATGCGGTCTCCTTTGCCACGCCTTCTAACGCCAAGGGAATCAAATTCATCTGCCGGCCCAGCAGAGGGGAGCGTTCTCCCAATGAATATCCCAGTTCATTACCAATCCGCGACCTCAACGAAGCAATGATAGTGTTTGACGATGTGTTTGTTCCCTGGGAGCGGGTGTTTATGTGCGGAGAGTGGGCCTACGCCATCCTGCTGGCCTACACCTTCGCCACATTCCATCGCTTCACGGCGGTTTGTTATCACATCCCCATCGTGGAGAACCTGGCCGGATGCGCGGTGGCAATGGCGGAGATGAACGGGATCGCAAATGAAGAGCATGTAAAAGATAAGCTGATCAATATTGCCTCCTCTGTGGAGATCATCAAGGCATTGGCACAAGCTGCCACCCTTTCTCCCGTTATGCACGGAGAGATTGCGGTGCCCAGTCCTTTAATTACCAACATGGCCAAGCTCCACTATGCCAGAGGCTACCACGAGGTAATCAAAATGGTTCAGGACATCTCCGGCGGTATAATCAGTACCCTCCCTACTTATCGGGACTGGGAGAACCCGGAGACGCGGCCGTACATGGAGCATTACCTGGGGGGCAATTCCAAGTACACCACCGAAGAGCGCCTGAGGATGGTTGCCCACACCCACCGGTGGGTGGCCTCGGCGGAAAGCGCCCACCAGGAGATGATCACTGTTCATGCCGAGGGGTCAATGGAGACCCAAAAGATGATGATCATGGTGGAAGCGCCATTTAAGGATTATCGGAACCTCGCCTTGATGGCGGCCGGGGTGGAGATTAAGGATTAAAGGATATGAGGTATTAATTTTTAGGAAATCGGGGACTGTCCCCTATTTGTATTGCTGGCTCCGAGAATCTTTAAGAGCTTCATCGACATGCCTGGACTAGTTCATTACGACGGGGAAAGATTCAATATAAGGATTCGCAAACGAGCCACCACCCCCATCCTCTTAGGAGTGAAAAAGCTGAAACAGGACATCCTGGTCCCGTGGCTTGCGAACAAACCGGTCAGAATTATCTGGACACCGTAAATAATGACGCTTATAATGTCTGTGAAAATCGGTGTTTAACACCATTTTGGGAAAAGGGAGGACACCATGACCTATGACGAGAGACCCTGGCTGAAATCTTACGACGAAGGGGTCGAACCGGACATCGCGGTCCCTGATGTCACTGTGGCTTCGCTGCTTGACGATAGCTTCTCTGATTTTGCGGAGCGCGCGGCTATGCACTTCATGGGCACCACCTTGACTTTCCAGCAACTGGATCTGTACTCCCGCCGATTCGCCACCTTCCTCGCCGAGATCGGATGCGGCCCCGGCGATGTGGTGGGGATCAACATGCCCAACACCCCCCAGTACCTTATCGCCCACGCCGGAACCCTCAGGGCCGGCTGCACAGCTACCGGGGTCTCGCCGCTGCTTACTCCCAGGGAGATGGCTTATCAGCTCAACGACTGCGGTGCCCGCGTCCTGGTAACCCTGGACGCCATCTTCGAGCATAGAGTCCTCAAGATCCAAGACAAAGTTCCCAAGCTCAGCCATGTGGTCGCAACCAGCATCGGGGATTTTATGCCCTGGATTAAGAAAACCCTCGGCAAGTTTCTGAAAAAGATTCCCACCGGCAAGGTGGTCCCCATACCTGATAAGACCGTGTTCACCTTCCCGGAACTTTTTAATAGATACCCTGCCAAAGTGCCAAACGCCGAGATCAAGCCCGAAAACACCTGCCTGGTTCAGTACACCGGCGGAACCACCGGGCTACCCAAGGGCGCTGAACTCACCCACAGGAATATCGCGGCCAACATCCTCCAGAGCAAACAGTGGTTCGAGACCGAGCCCGGCGAGGAGATATATATCTCCGGCTTCCCCTTCTTCCATGTGGCCGGCCTGATCTTTGGCATGAGCGCCATGTGCTCGGGCAACACCCAGATCCTCATCCCCGACCCCAGGAACACCAGGCACATCTGCAAGGAGTTCGCGCGGTATTTGCCCACAATCATGGCCAATGTTCCGTCGCTTTACCAGATGCTCCTCGAAGAGCCCATGTTCAAGACCCTGAACTTCTCCCAGGTCAAGGTCTGTGTCTCGGGGGCCGCTCCCTTTGCCGTGGAATCTCTCAAGGCGCTTGAGGCAGTGGTGGGCGAGGGCAAGGTTGTCGAGCTCTACGGCTTGACCGAGACCAGCCCGCTGCTCACCATGAACCCCCACAAGGGCCTGAAGAAGATCGGCACGGTCGGAGTGCCTATCCAGAGTTCGCGCCTCAAGCTCGTGGACCTGGAAACGGGGACCAGAGAGGTCCCCATCGGTGAAGAAGGCGAAATCATTGCCCGGGGTCCCCAGGTGATGAAGGGCTATTACAACAAGCCCGAGGAGAGCGCCCATGCCCTGCGCGAGTTCCAAGAAGAGAAGTGGCTTTACACCGGCGATGTGGCCAAAATGGACGAAGATGGATACTTCACTATTGTGGACCGTGCCAAGGACATGCTCAATGTGGGCGGCTACAAGGTCTTTTCCCGCGAGGTTGAGGAGACTCTCTACGAGCATCCTGCGGTTGAGCTATGCGCCATCATTGGCGTGCCCAATCCCGACCGACCGGGCAGCGAGCGCGTGAAGGCCATGATCCAACTCGCCTCCAGTTACAAGGACAGGGACCAGGGTGAGATCGAGCAGGAGATTATGGATTACTGCCGGGAGAACATGGCTCCTTATAAGGTGCCAAAGACTATCAAGTTCGTGGATGAGTTGCCGCTCACCCCGATCGGCAAGGTGGATAAGAAGGCCCTTCGATAACCGTGAGAGAACAGGGCCGATATCAAACTTGGTTCTATTTGCAGACTGCAGAGCGTTCATAAAAAAGGGCTTATCACGAATTGTTGTGGGCAAACAATTAAAGCCTACTTCGCCGTAGTTCAGCCGCCGCTTTAGCTCCCGGCCTTCGCAGCCGCTTCGGCGGAGTAGGCCCGGCGAAGGTGGCTGGCTACGAAGGCTGAATCCAAATGTTAATAGATAGGATTCAAGTCCCTGCTATTCCCCGCTATTCCCTGAAGTATTTGCATTTTGCAATTTCTTTAGTACCAAGGGTTGAGAAGCCGTTTGTTGGCAATGTTAATTTTAAGGAGGTTTTGCAATGGGATATGAAACCATTCAGTTCAAGCAGGAGGGCCCGATTGGGATCTTGACCCTGAATCGCCCGGAGTGTTTGAATGCCATTAACTACCCAATGCGCGATGAGCTCCGGGGTTTCTTGATGGAGCGGCTTACCGACTACGATACCAGGGTGATTGTGATCACCGGCGCGGGGAGGGGCTTCTGCTCAGGCCTGGACATCAAAGACTCCACCATCACCAGCCCCGAAAACCGCTATACCCCCAAGTTGGCCTACGAGCTGCAGAGGCTATTCTCCGACATGATCCTCTTTATGCGGCGCTGTCCTCAGCCGATAATCGGAGCCATAAACGGGGCCGCGGTGGGAGCGGGGTTTTCCGTGGCCATGGCCTGCGACATCCGGCTGGCGGCGCCGGAGGCTAAGTTCTCGGCCGCTTACGTCAATATTGGCGTTGGCGGTGCGGACATGGGCTCCTCCTGGCTTTTGCCGAGGGCGGTGGGGACGGGCAACGCGGCGAGATACCTCCTGACCGGTGACTTATTCGGAGCCGAGGAGGCCCTCAGGATCGGGTTCGTCCAGGCCGTGGTTGAGAAGGAGAGGCTTGTGGAGGAAGCCATGAACCTGGCCCGGAATATGGCGGGTAAATCGCCGCTGGGCCTGAGACTCACCAAGGAGGCCCTGGACCGCAACACGGGCGGGATGAGCCTGGAGGACGCCATCCGCCTCGAGGACCGTAACCAGGCCATGTGCATTGCTCAGCTCGCAGCCCAGGCAGACGAGAACAATAAAGGGCCAGATCTTCATTGAGGAAGAGAGGGTAATCTTGGAAGAGCTCAAACAGAGGCTGCGCGAACTGGGCCGAGCCCAGGGGATTGAGCTTTTCGGGGTAGCGCCGGCTTTCAGATTAAGCGGTGCGCCCCGCGGCTTTCGGCCCGAGGATTATCTTCCCGGAGCAAAGAGCGTGATCGTTCTCGGTGCACATTTTCCCGAGGCAAC
>JAUWWP010000032.1 GCA_030616835.1 Deltaproteobacteria bacterium
ATTTTCCATTTTTATAACGATCTCTACTTATTTCTGAACTACCTTTTGTTTATACCTCAAGTAGTAAAAAAAATCAAATGTAATTCCTGATTTTTTCTATTTTTTAATTTGACAATTACTAAATTTCACAATAGATTAATGATTCAAGAGCAAAACTTGTCCTGAGCCCTTCGATAAACTTCCTTCGACTCCTCTCAGGACGGGCAGGACAGGCCTGTCGAAGGAACTGTTCTAAAATTGGAATAATGCTGAGTGAGTATCTTCCTATCCTAATCCTTTTTCTTATCAATATTGCCTTTGCGGTAGGGATAGTTATTTTTTCCCACCTCATCGGCCCCCGAAAGCCCTCCCCGGAGAAGCTTTCTCCCTATGAGTCCGGTGTTCCTCCAGTAGGCGATGCCCGGATAAGGTTCTCCATCAGATTCTACCTGATTGCCATACTGTTTATTGTGTTTGATATCGAGGTAGTCTTTATGTATCCCTGGGCAGTAATCTTCAAGAGGCTTGGTCTGTTCGGCTTCCTGGAGATGTCTGTCTTTATCGGGATCCTGCTAATAGGATACATCTATATCTGGAAGAAGGGGGCCCTAACATGGGAGTAGAGACCATATTCGGTGAAGGTATAATTACTACCCAACTGGATAAGCTAATTAATTGGGGTCGGAAGAACTCTCTCTGGCCAATGATCTTCGGAACTGCTTGTTGCGCGGTTGAGTTTATGGGGACCGCTGCCTCCCATTTTGATATCTCCCGCTTTGGGGCAGAGATCCTTCGCTTCTCCCCCCGTCAGGCAGATTTGATGATTGTTGCCGGAACCATTACCAACAAGATGGTCCCGGTACTCCGGAAGATCTACGATCAGATGCCGGAACCAAAATGGGTGATCGCGATGGGGGCTTGTACCGGTAGCGGAGGGGTCTTTGATACCTATAGTGTGTGTCAAGGGATTGATCAGGTCATCCCGGTGGATGTCTATGTCCCGGGATGTCCTCCCCGTCCCGAGGGCCTGCTTTATGCCCTGATGAAGCTCCAGGAGAAGATCGACAGAGATTCAGTGCTCAGGAGAAAATAGAGGGAGTCTGTGATTCGGACATATTTCCCCCTCACCCTAACCCTCACACCCTGGGGAGAGGGGATTATTTTTAAAAATGAAAAATGCAAATGCCTGTCCCGAGCTTGTCGAAGGGATTAAATTGGAATTTGAACCACAAATTTCATGAATTAGACGAATCTAATAATTTGTGTAATTTGTGTAATTCGTGGTTTGGGATTTGATTGATTATGGACGAGGTCACTTCCAGGCTAAAAGAGAGATTCCCGGATGCGGTCATTGATGTCTCTTACTTTCGGGATGAGCTGGCCGTTACCGTGAAAAAGGAGAGTATCTTACCCCTGGCCCGGTTCCTGAAGCAGGAGCTTTCCTTTGATTTTCTGGCCGACATCTGCGGAGTGGATTATCTGGGGAGAGAGCCCCGATTTGAGGTAGTCTACCATCTTCTCTCTACCGGCTCTCGAAGGAGGCTCCGCCTGAAGGTCCCGGTTTTCGGGGAAAGCTCCGCCCTTGATTCTGTCTGTTCCATCTGGAAGGCGGCCAATTGGTTTGAGAGAGAGGCTTACGACATGTATGGAATTAGCTTTAACGGGCATCCTGATCTACGTCGAATCCTCAATCTCGAAGATGTCGGCGGCTATCCTCTCCGCAAGGACTTTCCTTTGAAAGGATTGACCCGTCCTGAGCCCTGTCCTGAGGAGCCCCGATGCCCATCGGGACGTCTCGAAGGGCCTATCGAAGAAAAAGTGAGTAACCAAGTGGAAAGTAAAATTCCGCAGTTAGAGACCAAGACCTTAAACTTAAATCTCGGCCCCTCCCACCCGGCCACCCACGGGACCTTAAGAATAATAGTTGATCTTGATGGCGAGGCTATTGTCAAGGCTAAGCTAGAGATCGGCTATCTTCATCGAGGAATCGAGAAACTGGGGGAGAACTGCTCCTATCACCAGATTATTCCCCTCACCGATCGCCTGAACTATGTTTCCTGCCTGATGAATAATGTAGGATACTCCCTGGCAGTTGAGAAGCTCTTAGGGCTTGAGCTTCCCCCCCGGGCCCAGTTCATCCGGGTCATCCTCTGCGAGCTTTCCCGGATCGCCGACCACTTAGTGTGCATCGGAACCAACGCCCTTGACATGGGAGCACTTACCAACTTCTGGTATTTCTTCAAAGAAAGAGAGCATATCTATAACCTCTTCGAGATGCTTACCGGGGCAAGGATGACCGGCAGCTATACCCGGATTGGCGGGTTGTGGGAGGATCTACCTTCCGGTTTTCTCGAGACCAGCCGGGATTTCCTGAAGAAATTTCCTCGAACCCTAAGGGATGTAGATGTGCTTCTGACCAGAAACAAGATATTCATTAATCGCACCAGGAGGGTGGGGGCGATCTCGGCCGAGGAGGCAGTGGACTATGGCTTTAGCGGCCCCTGCCTTCGGGCCGCCGGGGTAGAGTGGGATCTGCGTAAAGCGGCCCCTTATTTAGGCTATGAGAATTTTGATTTCGAGATACCGGTGGGAAACAATGGTGATACCTACGACCGCTATCTTGTTCGAATGGAGGAGATGCGCCAGAGTGCCCGGATCATTGAGCAGGCTCTGGACAATCTACCCGGCGGGGAGATAAATGTGGACAATCCCAAGATCGTTCTTCCTGAGAAAGAAAAGGTATATAACACCCCGGAGGGACTGATTCATCACTTTAAGCTCATAACTGAGGGGTTTAAGGCTCCTAAGGGAGAGATCTACTCGGCTACGGAGGCTGCCAATGGAGAGCTGGGTTTCTACCTTATCAGCGAAGGGGAGGCAGGTCCTTACCGGATAAAGATAAGGCCTTCCTGTTTCGCTATCTTCCAGGCTTATCCTCGGCTAATCGAGGGGAGCATGATCGCCGATGCCATTGCGGTCCTGGGCAGCCTCAACATCGTTGCCGGTGAATTAGATAGATAAGGCTCGAATAGGTTCAATTATTATGGAATTTTCTGAAGAGACCAGAAAGAAGTTTAAGCAGACTCTGCTGAGAGACCCTCAGAAGGAAGCAGCCCTGCTCCCGACCCTCTACCTTGCCCAGAAGGAGTTCGGCCATCTCTCCCCCGAGGTGATCCAGTATGTGGCTGAGCTTATGGAGATACCTCCCCCACGGGTTTACGGGGTAGCTACCTTTTACACTATATTTAATAAGGAACCGGTGGGGAAATATCACATCCAGGTTTGCAACAATATCTCCTGCTCCCTGCGGGGGGCGGAGCAGTTAGTCGAGCACCTGAAGGAGAAACTCAAGATCAAGGTGGGGGAAACAACTCCGGATAATAAATTCAGTCTGAGTACGGTCGAATGCCTGGGTTTCTGCGACGGATCCCCGGCGATGCAGATTAACGATGATTATCATTCCGACCTGACTCAAGGGAAGATCGACAAAATCTTAAAAAAACTCAAATAAAATGACGGAAAAGATCGTTTTAAAGAATATTGATATTCCTGGTTCGGAGACTATTGAAGTATACCTATCCCACGGTGGCTATCAGGCCCTGGAGAAAGCACTCAGCAGCTTGAAGCCGGCTGAACTTATTGAAGAGGTGAAAAAATCCGGGCTCCGGGGCCGGGGAGGGGCAGGGTTTCCGGCCGGGCTTAAATGGAGCTTTGTGCCCAGGCAAACCGGTAAGTCCATCTATCTCGTCGGCAATGCCGATGAGGGGGAGCCGGGAACCTTTAAAGACCGCCAGATCATCGAAAAGGATCCCCATCTTCTGATCGAGGGGATAATCATTTCCAGCTATGCCATCGGTGCCCATCAGGCCTATATCTATATCCGGGGAGAGTGTGTCAAAGGGGCGGGGGTTCTTGAAAAGGCGATTACGGAGGCTTACGAAAAAGGCTATCTGGGTAAGAATATCCTGAATAAGGGCTACGATCTTGATCTTTATCTTCATCGAGGTGCCGGTTCCTATGTGTGCGGGGAGGAGACTGCTTTGCTCGAGTCTCTGGAGGGGAAGCGGGGAACTCCCCGGCTTAAACCTCCTTTTCCCGCCTCCGTGGGACTGTTTCAATCACCCACGGTAATTAATAATGTAGAGACTCTGGCCAATATCCCGGATATCGTGCTGAAAGGGGCAAAGTGGTTTGCCGGAATCGGAAAGAAGGGCAATACCGGAACCAAGATCTTTGCCGTGAGCGGTCAGGTTAATCGGCCCGGAGTGTATGAACTTCCTCTGGGCACACCTCTGCGGGAGATCATTTATCAGTGGGCCGGGGGAATCCGAGAGGGGAAAAAGCTTAAGGCGGTAATGCCCGGTGGGAGTTCCACCCCGGTAATTACCCCGGAGGAGATCGAGGTCAGTATGGACTTTGATTCCCTGACTGCCCTCGGTACCATGCTCGGCTCCGGTGCAGTCATTGTGATGGCTGAGGGCACCTGTATGGTGAAGACTACCCGGATGCTAACCGGCTTTTATGCCCATGAGTCCTGTGGTCAATGCACCCCCTGCCGGGAGGGGGTTAGATGGATGGAGAAGATCCTTGCGCGTATCGAGAAAGGAGAAGGTCGTCAGGAAGACCCGGATCTGCTCCTTGATATCTGCGATAACATTAAGGGAATTACTCTCTGCCCGTTAGGGGATGCGGCGGCGATGCCAATCGAGAGTCTCGTCAGAAAGTTCCGAGAGGAATTTGAATATCATATCCGAGAGGGAAGATGCCCAGGCTCGTGATAGATGGTCAGGAAATCAATGTTCCGGAGGGGACCACCATTCTCCAGGCTGCCGAGAGGCTGGGGATAGAGATCCCCCACCTCTGCCATCATCCCAAACTGGATCCGGTTGGGATCTGTCGTTTATGCCTGGTGGAGGTGGAGAAGAATCCCAAGCTCCAGACCGCCTGCTCTACTCCGGTAGTCAAGGGAATGGTAGTGCACACTGAATCGGAGAAGGTGGTCAAGGCCCGCCGGGGGGTCCTGGAGTTTCTGCTGCTCAACCACCCCCTGGACTGTCCCGTCTGCGATAAGGCCGGGGAATGTATGCCCCAGGACTGCGTATTTAAATACGGAGCGGCGGAAAGCCGTTTCGTTGAATCCAAACGAACTTACCCTCCTCAGGATATCGGGGGTAAGCTGGTGCTCAGGATGAACCGCTGTATTCTCTGCCATCGCTGTGTCCGGTTCTGCCAGGAAATCGCAGGAATGGAAGAATTAGCGGTCTTCCATCGAGGGGACCGAACGGTAATCGGGACCTTCCCGGGAAGGTCCATTGAGAATAAATACTCCGGAAACATAATTGACATCTGTCCAACCGGGGCAATAACCTCCCGGGACTTTCGCTTTAAGGCCCGGGTCTGGAATCTAACTCAGGTTCCCTCCGTCTGCCCCCGGTGCAGTACCGGCTGCAATATTATCATCGAGCTAAAGGAAGATAAAATTCTTCGGGTAAGACCCCGGGAGAATGAGCAGGTCAATCAGTGCTGGATCTGCGATGAGGGAAGATTCGGGTATCACTTTGTCAACAGTCCTGATCGACTTACGACTCCACTCATCAAGGATGGTGGTAAGCTATCCCCGGCCTCCTGGGAAGAGGCACTGAGCCGGGCAGCCGCCGGGCTGGGCAGCATCCTCGGCACTTATGGAGCCGAGAGCTTAGGGGGAATTGGCTCTGCCTGGTGCACTAATGAGGAGAGTTACCTTTTTCAGAAGTTCCTCCGGGAGACCGTTCGGACCGAGAA
Organism: Deltaproteobacteria bacterium; assembly: GCA_030616835.1. Classification (GTDB taxonomy): domain Bacteria; phylum Desulfobacterota. The sequence continues at coordinate 5,761 of JAUWWP010000032.1, forward strand.
CATTGATCTGGGAGAGGTAAGAGAGCAAAAAGATGAATCCTATCCCGGGGAGGATTTTCTGATCCAGCCGGAGAAGGCACCTAATCGGCGAGGGGCCCGGGAGATGGGAGTTTCTCCGGGAAAGAGTGGCCTGGGCCGAAAGGATATGATCCGGGAAGCTCGCCGGGGCAAGCTCAAGGCACTTCTGATAATGGGCAGCGATCCGGCCAAGGAGAGAGAGGCCGGGGAGGCCCTGGATAAGCTGGAATTTCTGGTGGTTCAGGATCTCTTTCTTACCGCTACGGCGAAGCAAGCCGATGTGGTTTTGCCAGCAGCGAGCTACGCGGAAAAGGAGGGAAGCTTTACCAACTTTAGTGGACGGGTTCAGCGGCTGAATCGTGCCCTGGAGCCCCGGGGAGAGGCCCGGCCCGATTGGAGGATAATCTGTGAGCTGGCCAATCGGATGGGGGGAAGGTTTTCTTACTCCAGTGCTGAGGAGATATTAAAGGAGATCGCCGAGAAAATACCAGCTTACCGGAAGGTAAGCTTGGAAAAGCTCGCAGCTCAGGGCATATTACTCTCCTCTACTATATAGAAAGACAAAAATAATTGTGCCTAGATAGGGTAGTATTGTAAGTGCAGATAAATGAATAAATCCTAAGCACCAACAAGGCAAATCCTAAGCACGAAGCACTAAATCCTAAATAATATTAAATGACCAAAATTCAAAATACAAAACATTCCCTTCGACCCTGATGCCCATCGGGGCTCAGGACAAGGTTTTGAACATTTGATATTTGAATTTTGAATTTGTTTAGGGTTTAGGATTTGGGATTTAGAATTTATCGGCATAATGATGTATTAAATATTATACGCAAATCAAGTAATTTATACGGCATTATTTATGTCGTTATGTATAAATAAGTTATGGACTGGATAGGGCTGGGAATAATCCTTGCTAAAATTATCTTCTTCCTCCTGGTGGGTTTCACTACTGCCGGATATATAATGAATTATGCCGAGAGGAGAGTTAGTGCCTTTATGCAGGACCGCCGGGGTCCTAATCGGGTAGGTCCCTGGGGACTGCTTCAACCGGTAGCCGACATCATCAAGCTCTTTTTCAAAGAGGATGTCGTGACTGATCGGTCAAGTAAAGTGATTTATTTCCTGGCTCCGATGATCATCGCCTTCACTGCGCTCAGTGCCCTGGCAGTGATACCCCTTACTGATGTCCTTACCTTCTTCGGCCGGGCGATAAGTGTTCAGATCGCCAATCTTAATGTGGGAATTCTGTACATCTTTGCTATTGCTTCTCTGGGGACCTATGGAGTTGTCCTGGGAGGATGGGCGGGCAACAGTAAGTATTCATTTCTGGGGGGGCTTCGCTCCTCGGCTCAGATGATCAGCTACGAGGTCTCGATGGGGCTCTCCATTATTGGGGTGCTGATGGTCTTTGAGTCCCTGCGGCTCAACGATATTGTGCTCGGGCAATCCCCGCTTCTCTGGGGCTTTCTTCCCCGGTGGGGAGTAGTGGTTCAGCCCCTGGCTTTTATAATCTTTCTAACCGCAGCCTTTGCCGAGACCAATCGCCTTCCCTTTGACCTGGCCGAGGCTGATGCCGAACTGGTAGCAGGATTTCATACTGAATTTAGCTCAATGAAATTCGGGCTCTTCTTTATGGCTGAGTATATCAATATGTTCATCTCCTCGGCCGTGATTGTTGCCCTGTTCTTTGGGGGCTGGCAGATCCCCGGTATCTCTACCGCGCAGATAATCTCCTTTTTTATCTCCCTGGGGGCCTCGGAGCTGCTTTCCTCCTTGCTCACTATCTTCCTGCAACTGGGAGTTACTTTTGCCAAGATCGCCTCCTTTATGTTTCTCTTTCTCTGGGTTCGCTGGACAATTCCCAGATTTCGTTATGATCAATTGATGAGTCTGGGCTGGAAGGGGCTCCTGCCTCTGGCAATACTGAACATTCTGATTACCGGATTAGTGATGGTACTAAATATCTAATTGGAAATTGAAGATTGGAAATTGGAAATTGCAAAAGAAAAAAATCAACTTAAAAAATTTTTCAATTTAATATTTAAAATTTAGATTTTACAATTCGAGCGAAGCGAGTAAGGACAAGGCGGCGTTCTACGAATGTCGAATTGTAAATTGAAGATTGAAAATTGGAAATTTTAAAATAAAGTAGAAAACAAATCAAGTTAAAAAAATTTGCAATTTAATATTTACAATTTAGATTTTACAATTCGAGCGAAGCGAGTAAGGACAATGCGACTTAAGGATAAAAAGCTGACCATCTTAGAATATTTCTATCTCCCACCCATACTCAAAGCCATGGGAATAACGCTCCGGCATTTCTTCAGCCGCAAGGTGACCATTGAGTACCCGACGGTGAGAAAGGAGATCTATCCCCGCTTCCGGGGAGCACACCGCTTGGAGAAGGATGAAAAGGGGCGGGTGAAGTGTGTTGCTTGCGAGCTCTGCGCCACCGTCTGTCCCTCGAAGGCAATAACCATCGAGGCCGCTGAGTCTCCTGACCCGGAGATAGAGAAGTATCCTTTAAAATATGAGATCGATATCTTGCGCTGCATCTTCTGCGGCTTCTGTGTGGAGGCCTGCCCCAAGGAAGCGATTACCATGACGGATAGATACGAGCTAGCTGATTATTCCAAGAAGACTCTGATATACAACAAGGAGATGCTTCTTAAATAATGGAAACGATAGTCTTCTTCTTTTTTGCTTTAGTTTCCGTGGCCGCGGCCCTGCTGGTGATAACCCGCAGGAACCCGATCCATAGCGCCCTCTGGCTGGTTCTCTGTTTCTTCTCTCTGGCGGCCGTTTACGTACTACTGTCGGCCCACTTTATTGCAATTATTCAGATAATGGTCTATGTCGGGGCAATTATGGTTCTGGTTCTTTTCGTGATTATGCTCCTAAATCTTTCGGAGGGAGAGCTGGGAGGGGCTAAACGCACGGTCCTTAAATTCTTCGGGGTTGTCCTCTCCGGAATTTTTATGGTGCTCCTGGCAAACGGAGTGAGAGTGCTTACCCCCCAGACCGCGGTGAGTGTGGCCGAGGAATTCGGAACTGCCGAGATGCTGGGGAAGTTTCTTTTTACCGATTACCTGCTTCCCTTTGAGATTGTTTCGGTGCTTCTGCTTACGGCGATGATCGGAGCCGTTATTTTGACCAAGAGAAGGCGATAGGTAATAAAGAAAATGCAAAATGCAAAATGCAAAGTGCAAAATGCAAAGATAACAGATTGTAGATTCCAGTCCGCCTCAGGCGGACTAAAATCTGTAATGGCTTTGGTCATCCTGGTATAGTTATGGTTCCACTGTCTTACTTTTTAATACTGAGTGCCACCCTGTTTGTCCTGGGCATAATCGGTGTCCTTACCCGAAGGAATGCCCTGATTGTCTTTATGTCCATTGAGCTGATGCTGAATGGGGTTGCCCTCAGCTTCATTGCTTTCTCCCGATTTCTGGGTTCCATCGAGGGCCAGGTCTTCGTCTTTATGGTGATAACTGTGGCCGCGGCCGAGGCAGCAGTGGGCCTGGCCATTATTATTGCCATCTTCAGAGTTAAAGGGACAATTAACATTGATGAGATTAACTTGATGAAAGGGTAGGACAAGAGGATTTAATGTCAAATGCCAAAGCTCAAATGTCAAAAATATATGATAAATCCTAAGCACTAAGCACTAAATCCTAAATAATCTCAAATGATCAAAATCCAAAACTCAAAACATTTCCCCCTCACCCTATCCCCGTTAGGGAGAGGGAACTTTTTGTTGGTTATTACTTCCTCTCCCCCCAGGGGAGAGGATTGAGGTGAGGGGTTCTTTGTTTTAAACATTTGATATTTGAATTTAGAATTTGTTTAGGATTTAGAATTTAGAATTTATCAGTTGACATTTGGACTTAATTATTTACCAAAAACAATTAGGTAAGTAAGATCGCAAATAAAGGATGGAAGTGATCGAGGTCTTTCAATACATAAGATTTATTCTCCTGGTACCCCTGATTGGGGTAATTATTAATGGGATCCTGGGCAGCCGCCTCCCCAGGCGTTGGGTAGGTCTGATTGCCTGCTCCACGGTGGGGATATCCTTCGGGGTTTCAATAATTACCTCTATTAAACTAATTGGTCTCCCGGAGGCGAGCCGGGTGCTCGTCGATCCGGTTTATACCTGGATAAGCTCGGGCCTGCTTTTCTCCCGGCTCTCCCTTCTGGTAGATCCGTTAACCGCGGTGATGATTCTGGTGGTGAGCGGCGTGGGGTTCTTTATTCATGTTTATTCTATCGGCTACATGCACGAAGACCGGGGCTATGCCCGATACTTCACTTTCCTGAATCTGTTTACCTTTGCCATGCTCCTTCTGGTGCTGGCAGATAATCTGCTCCTTATCTATGTGGGATGGGAAGGGGTAGGGTTATGCTCCTATCTGCTGATCGGTTTCTGGTATGAAAGGAAATCCGCGTCTGATGCCGGGAAGAAGGCCTTTATTGTTACCCGGATTGGGGATTTTGGCTTTATGCTCGGTATATTTCTTCTTTTCTGGAGTCTTGGAGAAAAGGGTCTCTGGACCATAAATATCAGGGAGATTGCCGAAGGTAGCTATCTGCTGAGCCCGGAGGTCATCACCGTGATTGCCCTGCTCCTACTTATGGGGGCAGTAGGAAAATCGGCTCAGATCCCCCTTCATGTCTGGCTGCCTGATGCCATGGAGGGTCCCACCCCGGTCAGCGCCCTGATCCATGCGGCCACCATGGTAACTGCCGGGGCCTATATGATTGCCCGAATGAATTTTATCTATCTCCTTTCCCCCACGGCGATGACGGTCGTGGCCATCATTGGTGTGGCTACTGCTTTCTATGCGGCTACCATTGGTTTAGTCCAGAACGACATCAAGCGGGTTCTTGCTTACTCTACCATCAGCCAGATCGGCTATATGTTTCTGGCTGCCGGTGTCGGGGCGTTTTCGGCGGGAATCTTCCATTTAATGACCCATTCCTTCTTCAAGGCCCTCCTCTTTCTGGGAGCAGGTAGTGTAATGCACGCCATGCAGGGTGAGCTGGATATGCGCAGAATGGGAGGGCTGCGCCGATATCTACCCAAGACCTACTGGTGCTTCCTGGCTGCCACCCTGGCAATATCCGGGGTGCCGCTGCTCTCCGGTTTCTTCAGCAAGGACGAGATCCTCTGGGGTGCATACAGCAGCCAATATGGGCACTGGGCCTTCTGGCTGGTGGGAGTCCTGACCGCAGGGTTAACTGCTTTCTATATGTTCCGGTGCCTCTTCATGACCTTTCACGGAGAGTTTCGGGGCGAGGAGCATATCCGGGAACACCTGCACGACCCGCCCCGCACAATGACTGTTCCCCTGATAGTCTTGGCAATCCTTTCCATTATCGGCGGATATGTGGGTATTCCCCGGGCCCTGGGCGGAATTAACAGGATTCACACATTTCTCCTGCCAGTCTTCGGTGGTCACGCCGGAGGGGAAGCCCACCCGGTTGAGTGGATCGAGTATTTACTGATGGCAGTGTCAATAGCAGTAGCTTTCGCCGGCATTGCCTGTGCCTATTATATGTATATTAGAAATACCGTATTTTCCCGGAGATTGGCCGAGATGTTTCAGGGCATTCCCTATAAGGTGCTCCTGAATAAATATTATGTTGACGAGATCTATGATGCTCTGATTGTGCAGCCAATAAAATACAGCTCCACCAAGCTCCTCTGGAAGGTGATGGATGTAGGGGTTATTGACGGGATAGTGAACGGAGTGGCCCGGCTGGTGGAGCTATTCAGCCGGGTATTTCGCCGCCTTCAGAGTGGTAATGTCCAAAGCTATGCCTTCTCCATAATTCTGGGAGCGGTGGTGATCATTGGCTATCTGGCTTTTAGATAGGAAGCTTTAGGCTCTTCACGGAATACATGAGTATAATGTCAAATGTCAAAGCTCAAAGCTCAAACAAAGCTCAAAGCTCAAATGACAAAATAAAAGTCCCCTCTCCCCTTGGGGAGAGGGTAAGGGTGAGGGGGATTTGATATTTGGATTTTGACATTTGTCATTCATTTGGCATTTGGACTTTGTCATTTGAATTTAATTGTTTACCCACAATAATCCGGAATAAGTTAATCTTTATTTATGGATAATTACATTCTTTCCCTAATTACCTTTCTTCCTTTGGTAGGGATACTGCCACTGATCCTGATGCCCCGGGGGAGGGAGAGGGCGATCAAGTATCTGGCCCTGGGGGTGGCCGGGCTGGATTTCATAGTTTCGCTTTACCTTTATTTCGGCTTTGATTCCTCCGCGGTCTCGATGCAGTTCGTCCAGAGGTTTCCCTGGATCGGAGATTACGGGATAAATTATTACCTGGGCCTGGACGGGATTAGCCTTTTCCTGGTCCTACTGACCACCTTTCTCACCCCGATTGTTATCTTAAGCTCCTGGGAGGCTATTACCGAAAAGGTTAAGGAATATATGATCTGCTTTCTCCTGCTGGAGACGGCAATGATTGGGGCCTTTGTTTCCCTGAACCTCTTTCTCTTCTATATTTTCTGGGAGGCAATGCTAATCCCCATGTATTTCATCATTGGGGTGTGGGGAGGGCCCCATAAGATCTATGCCACGATAAAGTTCTTCCTGTTTACTCTATTCGGGAGCCTGCTGATGCTGGTGGCGATTATGGCTCTATATTTTATGTATGCCAAGCAGTTCGGCACCTACAGCTTTGACCTGATGGAGCTCTACCGGGTGGACATCCCTCTGGGGGCTCAGCTCTGGTTATTCGCTGCCTTCGGGCTTTCCTTTGCCATCAAGGTGCCGATCTTCCCCTTCCATACCTGGCTCCCTGACGCCCACGTCGAGGCTCCCACTGCCGGCAGCGTCATCCTGGCCGGGGTTCTGCTGAAGATGGGAACTTACGGCTTCATTCGCTTTGCCATGCCTTTGTTTCCGGAGGCGGCCGAGAAGTTTATGCCTCTGATTGCCGTGCTATCCATCATCGGGATAATCTACGGGGCTTTGGTGGCGATGGTTCAGCCGGACCTGAAAAAGCTGATAGCCTACTCCAGTGTCAGCCACCTGGGCTTTGTGATGCTGGGTCTGTTTGCCCTGAATGTTCAGGGAATCGAGGGAGCAATCCTCCAGATGGTCAATCACGGACTGAGCACCGGAGCCCTGTTCTTGCTGGTGGGAATAATCTACGAAAGGCGGCACACCCGGATGATCGAAGATTTCGGGGGTCTGTCCCGAACCCTTCCTATCTTTGCTGCCTTCTTTATGATCGTAACCCTTTCCTCCATCGGGCTGCCGGGACTCAACGGGTTTGTGGGAGAGATCCTGATCCTGATCGGAGTCTTTAAGGCCAGATATATCTACGGCATCCTGGCTGCTACCGGGGTGGTCCTGGGGGCAGTATATATGCTCTGGATGTTCCAGCGAGTGATGTTTGGGGAGATAAAAAGGGAGGAGAATCGAGTCCTCAAGGACATGAATGGACGGGAGATTGCAGTGCTTCTCCCGATAATACTGATGATCTTCCTCATCGGCCTTTACCCCCGACCCTTCTTAAAAAAGATGGATGCCTCGGTAGAGAGTTTTTTATCTCAGGTGGTCGAAAGAGCTCCGATGCCGATGGAGATGGTTAGAGCTGAGGAGGCTAAACAAGTATATGTCAACCAAGAAGAGTATATATTATATGAAACGGTAAAATAATTTTCATAGATA
>JAUWWP010000322.1 GCA_030616835.1 Deltaproteobacteria bacterium
AATTTCAATACATACTCTGCCTTGTCCTGAGCCTGCCGAAGGGGCTTGTCCTGGGCCCGGGCCAAATTGCAGGTAAGGAATAAAATCATTAGACTCATAAGTGTTTTTTTCATTGGATCACCTTTGTTTTTTGTTAAAATAATCTATCCTTCATCTCCAGAAGCCTTCTTGCTTTTAACTTGGCTACTTCGTTCATAAAGGTAAGCTCCGGGACGGCGTCCGATGGAGTCTCTAAAACCTTTTTCAATTCCCGGTCGAATAGCACCTCGTCCCTGAGGGGAGCTGCATAATATTGTGCATAATAGAAATTGGCCATAAGAAAATATTTTCCCCCGATCTCAAAGACCCGATCAAACTCTTTTTTGGCCTTCTCCATACCCCCTCCCGCCATGGAGGGCATACTTGCATAATATAGACCGAAGAAAAGATGGGAACCCCCATAATAATAGGTGTCATCAAGCTCCCTAACCCTTTCCATCAGGGCGATAATCTTTGGCTGGTCAAAAAGGGCGGAGGTGTCCGTTCTACTAAGGTTTAACCATGCTGCCCAATTTTGCGCGGTCCAGAAAAGGGCGGGAACATATTTTTTACCCAGATGTTTAACTGCTTCCCTATACCTCTCCCCCCTTTCTAAGGCTTTGCGGAATTTTTTATTTAATTTAAGGGTCCTTAGTCCATAATCCCTTCCCCTTATATAGAGCTTTTTGGCCCTTTCCGGATCCTCGTCCTCAACAAATGCCAGGGCATAACCACCATAGCCTTGTGAGGCTAACACCAACAGTTTATGATTCTCCGGGCTCACCTCCAGAAGGCCATCCATTATTATAAGGCTGGCTGGCATCCCTAATCTCAATATTTCAGTATCCACCTGCTTGAAGGCAGCGCCGGTCAAGTCCCCAAAGGTAGGGGCGATAGCATTCACCCCGACCTTCCTTACGGTAGCACAGCTTGCCAATATCAAAAAGACTGAAAGGCTAAAGAATATCCTCTTCATTTTAGCACTACCTTATCTTATTCTTACCATATCTAATTATCTTATCGGTTGTCAACTATTTAACTCCCTGCGAGATTATTCCAGTTTCCTAAATCCAGCCTCAGATAGGCATTATTTAGGGTAGTCCGGTCTCCATAAAGTGCTGAGAGGCTTGCCCCCACTGATCAGGGTTTTAAAGGCATACCTGGTTAATTTGGGGATATGGGAGAGAATACCGAACAGGGTCTTCTTCGGCGGCACTACATTATAGAACGGGTCAAAGTAGAGCAGTCGCCGGAGATCTTCATCCTTCATTGTCAGATTAAAAAATACCTCGGTAATGGTTGTGTGTCTCAGTTGGTAGATTAAAAAGCTTCCCCTCCGGTAGGAGCCTCTCAGCGCCGAGCGCCACTTATCCTCGTAACCTTTTAAGGCTTGCTCATCGAAGCGTCCGTGGCTGAGGGCATCCAGAGCGGTTTCAGCCGCGAGACCTCCCGTGAGCAGGGCCGGGCGGATTCCTTCTCCGGAGGAGTTGAGGGAGAATCCCCCGGCATCGCCAACGAGGAGCACCCGATTACCATAGGTCTTCCCGGTAGGACCAAAGTAGGTGGCATAGCTGTATCCCCGGAACGGGGAAAGGGTCATTCCCTCGTCAAGCCTGCCCAACTCTCTCAACTGATTCAGGAAATTATCAAGTAAAGATTTTAGGCTCTTGTCGCGAGAGAGGAGGTTACATCTTACCCCCAGTCCAATACTTAGATAATCCTGTTTAAGGAAATACCAGGCGTAACTCATCTCCCAGGGCATAAAGAAAAGCTCCGGGCAACCACGGTATTTAGTGAGCTCCGCGGCTTTCTCCTTTCCGATCCTGGTTTCGCTGGAGATGGTTATCCCCAGTTCGTCCCGGGCCCAGCCCTTTCTGAGCCCGCTCCCTTTGGCCACCGGGCAATAGGTACCTCCTGCCCCGATTATTATTTGCCCTTCAAATGCCTTTCGTTTAGCAGTAATCACCCTTGCTCGATCACTTCCGATCTCAATCTCAATTACTCTGGTGCCATCAGTTAAATGGGCACCGGCGCTACGGGCCTCCTCGACTATTTTTGTATCAAACTGCTCCCGGAGGATCCCGTAGGCAATGGGACGCCGGTAATCAGTGTGAAACGGCTCTCGTTCAATCCAGAGCACGGCCCCGCGCATCTCCTCAAGGAGGATATCCAGTCTCTTCGGGTTCCATCCTAAAAGCTTAAAGACCTCCGGGGTTACCCAGCCCGCGCAGGGCTTCTTCCGGGGAATAGTTTGCTTTTCGAGAAGCAAGACCTTAATGCCTTTCCTGGCCAGTTGCCGGGCAGCAAAGGCCCCTCCGGGCCCCGCCCCCACAATGATTACTTCGTATTTCATGAATCCAATTTATTTAACAAGCCTTTTCATAGATGGATAAATAAAATTATCACAATAGTGGAGCTTTGACCCTGATTTCTGATAAACAGTCGCCGTAATTAAACTTGACTATTCCCTGTAGCTTGCTATAGGGTTTCCTCTTATACCCCTCTCCCCCGGGGGAGACCCCGATGTTCTTCGGGGCGATGGACATCGGGGTGAAGTGAGGAGGAATAAAATATATTCCTTATGATAGCCTGCAGCTTGCTTCAGGGAGGTTCGTTTTCGGATATTATTGAAATAATTGACAAATTGATATTAAATATTTCAATTTATTCAAGTCCCATAATATATTCTCTAAACATACGATCAGGAAGTTTGCATATTCCCCTCTTTGGTTGTTGGATCAGCCCCTTTTCTAAAAGTCTTGAGAGGAATTTCCCTACAGATTGGGAAGGAAATCTTTTATCAACTTCTTAGCAGTATAGAAGGATTTGAAAATGCAGTGAAATAGAACCCGTCCAATTTCGTTCCAAAACGATGCCTCTCTGTTAACTTATGATTTTATGGATGATTTGATAAATATACCTCATTGCCCCAAAAGTATTCTCTGCCAAGTCTATATACAGCAATGGTCATGACTTTGACCTCCGTATGCGTACACCCTCAGGAGTTATAATAATCAAATTTTCTCTGATATCTTCTTCTTTGATACTCTTGTAATATTTTTTAAACATTTTAAAAGTTTCATCCACTGTTCGTCGGTAGATTTTTACAACAATGATTCCCCCGCAAGGTCCAGGAGGAAACCGAAACATTCTGGAAAAATCCTTATCCATGGTTATAATCACTCGTTTCTCCTTACAAGCTAATTGATAGACCTCGTCATCAGATATTCCACAAAGCCCAGCTTCCCGGATACTTAGGACATCATGGCCGAGGCTTCTCATATAATCAATGATAGGATCAAAAAGATTTTCGTTGGCAAACATTTTCATACGGCAACTCCTGCCTCTTCATCAGCGAGAACGGAAGCATAAGTTAGACATGATTTTATGTCTTCATCAGTAATATTTGGATATGCCCTTTTAATTCCTTGAATATCTTCACCGGCAGCAAGAAGATCCAGTATTATATGAACAGGAATCCTTGTTCCTTTTATGCAGGGTTTTCCACTACAAATCTTTGGATCACATACAATTCTATCAAGTATTTTATTCATATCATCACCTCCCTTGGAATTTGGGGTCACATCTTCATATGTCATTTATTATCTTTTGAACCATTTTCTTGGCTGCCTTGCCATAAACAAAGCTATCATAATAACTATTCTCTACTAACTGTATTTTGTAGGTTTGACCCCTATGCTCTTCTAACAAAGCAACAAGTAACCAACGTCCCTATTTTTTATATTTCATGGCCTGA
>JAUWWP010000124.1 GCA_030616835.1 Deltaproteobacteria bacterium
GCAGATTTTTTTAGCTCACTTACCTTTCGGGCCGATTTCCGGCTCCCGTCAGATTCGCGCCGGATCTCTAAATTGGGAAAGAGCTTACTAAACTGAACCGACAGCTCCTTAAAAGGTATCGCCAGGCTTCCCGCATGAAATATCCTCAGAACCCTGTCCTCTTCCCTCGAACAAGCAGATAGCGCCAGTGCACTAAGCAGAATCATTATAACCAATATCAATTTGACTCTCACTGCAGCTACTCCCTTGATAATCCTGGTAACTTGAGTTTCCTTCTCAGATTATATAGTCCGCTTTAGGCAGACCGCCTATCCAATTTTATCCGATGAGATTGTTATTCTACGAAGTCGGACGAACCCTTTCTTTATCCCTTTTTTGGCAAAATGGCTTATAGACCACTTTATATCACTGAAAGACCTCAAAAACAAGTTGTCCAATACAATCCACCTTCATCTGCTTCAAGCGAACTACTGCGGACAAGTGACCAAATCCTAATCTCCTTCGACCCCGCCACAGGTGGGGCTTAGGACATAGCTTCGAGACGCTTCGCCCGTTCCGTAGCCCTGAGGAGCCCCGATGGGAATCGGGGCATCTCGAAGTGCTCAGAATTTCGGTTATTTCGTGAAATTCGTGGTTCAATGGCTATTCAGTATAGTCCGTGACGGATTTACTTATTGTTAGTGGACCCTTATTCCACAGAAGGCATTGATTTGGACATAATAAAGCGATATACTAAATCACTGCTGTCCGGTTAACTATTTTCAAAATCTTGTAACATATTGATATATTAGATTAATTTTAATTTTATACATTTTTGGATTAAGATTTTTCCAAAAGACATTTTGTTAAATTTCAAGCACTTACGCTATCTTTAGCCTTAACTATACCATATTTTTAACCGGACAGCACGCAAGTATGCATGAATAGCGGTTCTGGTAAAATGGGAACATATCCAAAACCTATTACCAGGAGCCTGTCATGCATAATAAAGCATATGTCCTGGCGCAGTTTCTCAAACTGCTACCACGTTATGAGTTTCAGCGTCTGGTCGATAAGTATAACGGTAACCACAGAGCCAGATCCTTCAAGTGCTGGGACCAACTGGCCTCGATGATGATTGCGCACATTAATCAGGAAGACAGTCTGCGCGATCTGGATATAACATTGAACGCTCACGCAAACAAGCTCTATCACATCGGCATCAGCCAAACGCCACGCTCGACCCTTGCCGACGCGAACGAAAAAAGAGACTATCGAATTTACGAGGAGTTCGTAAAGCTTTTGATGATGCGGGCCAGGCGGGAGTATGCCGATACAGAACTGAACATTGAGATTGGCAACGCTATATATGCCTTGGACGCCTCCACAATCGACTTGTGCCTGTCTCTTTTCAACTGGGCCAAGTTCAGGAAAACCAAAGGAGCCATCAAGCTTCACGCCATGATTGATCTTCGGGGAAACCTCCCTTCCTTCCTCACGATCACGGACGGGAAGACTCATGATGTCAAGGCCGCTCCGCTTGTGCCTCTTGAGCCGCAGAGCATATATGTCGTCGACAGAGGTTACGTCGATTTCAACTGGCTGTGGTCAATTGAACGGAGCGATGCATATTTTGTGACCCGCCTGAAGGACAACATAAATTGGTCCAGGATAGTATCGCACCCCGTTGATAAAAGCCTGGGACTGCGTAGCGACCAGGAAATAAAGCTTACAAGCGCTCGTCTAAAAACATTCTATCCCAAGCGCCTGAGGCGGATTTCATTTAGGGATGAAGAAAACGAGAAAACTCTTATTTTTTTAAGCAACCACTTCGGCCTGGCCGCTGAGATTGTTGCGGCTCTTTATAAGATGCGCTGGGAGATAGAATTGTTTTTCAAGTGGATCAAGCAGAATCTGAAGGTTAAGACCTTTCTCGGCACATCTGCTAACGCGGTCAAGATACAAATCTGGATAGCGCTTGTTGTTTACCTTGAACTTGCGATTATCAAAGAGCGATACAGGGTTGACCTGCCTCTTTCTAAAATGCTACACTTTCTAAAAGTGAACTTGTTCGAGCAAAAGCCCTTGTTATCGGCATTTGCGATGAATGAGCGCAAAATGAAACAGCCTCCGGTTTCTAACCAGTTGAAATTATTCGATGATTAACCGGACAGTAGTGAAGAGATATATATGTTAAGGCAGAGGAAAAAGAAAATCTGAGGGAGAGAATAATAAATGAAAAATGAAGGTTTGACCCCATTTCTATCCTAAGGAGGTTTATCAATGTCTAAGATCAAAAATAGAATTAGAAGAGCAATAGAGGAATATATTACAGAAATTAAACAGATATGTCCAATAGAAAAAGTTGTTCTCTTTGGATCGCATGCAAAGAGAGTGAGGGATAAGGATAGTGATATTGATCTTGCCATCTTTTCCAGAATAATAACCGATGAAAACAGGCTGGAATTCACCACAAAGTTTCTGGTAAAGATTGTTAAATTTAAACTTGATATACAACCAATAGCATTTTCATATCAGGACTACATTGATGAAGAGAATGACTTCGTAAGAGACGAAATAAGGAAAAAGGGAATTGAAATTTACAGTGCCACATAATGTAAAAAAGGGGACGGTTCTATTTTTTAAAGAGAGCGAAGGGGGCGACCATTAAAGGAGGATTTGGGGTCACATCTTCATTTGTCATTTATTAGTAAAGATAAAACGGGCGCTGTCCCTATTTTCCAGTCCCTATTTTCCAACATTCCCTTTTTTGTACTTTTTTGCCGATTAACAAAGAAGTAAGAGGAGGTGAGTAACGATGAAACTCATCCGAGCCAAAGTTCCGGATAAGCTCGGCCGCGAAGTAGAAAATTTGGTCAAGTCCGGTGTATTCAAAAATACCTCGGAGGTTGTAAGTGTTGCTCTTAAAAAAATGCTGGCAGAGCAAAGTCGGGAATATCTCAGAGATCTTACCGCAAACATAGGTATCGCAGAAGGCGAGATGCTTAAGGAATGGAAGGAAATCAGACGATAAGGGTTTTCCTCGATACCAATATTCTTATATCGGGAATATTTTTTAGTGGTATCGAATCTAAGGAATTTTGGGGTCAGACCTGGACATTAGACATTTCTATAGTCCCGGGGTCACCCATTAAAGGGCACCGGTCAAATATTTGATATTGACAAATGAGCAAATGATGCCGCAGATTAAGTCGGTGTAAGTGTCGGTGGTCGGTGGCGGGGAAACACCGGGGATTGAAGATAAAACGGGCGCTGTTCATATTAATCAAGGAATAGCATCCGCCTTCGCTAAAGCTATGGCGGACTGGGGGGAATGGCATCCTACTTCGCCAAGGCTACGAAGGACTGGTCCTACTTCGCCAATTCATTCTACGCATAAGAAGAGCTTCGGAGAGCAGGGGCTTCGTAGGACAGGGGGGAAAACAAAATTAGACCGGTAGCCACTACGCCAGTGTTCTACTCTACCAAAACTTCCAAAGGAGGTGAAAAATGACGGGACTTGACTGGAAAGAACGAATCTCGGTAAATACTAACGTCTGTCATGGAAAGCCCTGTATCAGGGGCACTCGGATATGGGTTTCTCTGATCCTCGATCTGTTGGCTAGCGGCAGCACCGTCGAAGGAATCCTGGAAGAATACCCGCAGTTGAAGCAGGAGGATATTCTGGCTTGCATCGCCTATGGAGCTGAAACGGCTCGTGAGCGCTTCATTCCCGTTGTGTTGGAAGGGCAAAGATGAGATTTAAACTGGATGAGAACTTCGGAAGGTCGATCCAGAAGCTTATTCAGGATGGAGGACACGACTGTAAAACCGTTCGGGAGGAGAATTTGCGTGGTGCTCCAGATCCGGAAGTCCTTGAGGCCGCTAAAGAGGAGAAGCGGATCCTTGTAACCATGGACCATGATTTCGGAAATGTGTTGTTCTATCCTCCTGAGAAAACATCTGGCATTGCGGTAATCAATCCACCCGGAAGGTCTTCCCTGGAACTGCTTCACTTGCTTGTCCTTACACTGCTTGAGGCATTGAAAAGTCGTGATATTGATGGCCGCCTTTGGATCATTGAACCTGGGAGGATACGTGAACACGAATCAAGCGAGCGGGAGGGATAGGAGGAATCCGAATGAGCACACATACACTCAGACCCTGGGAAGAAAACGGGTCAAGTATGCTCTTGACCTTTGCTAGTGAGAAAAGGAGCCATTTCCCCTAAGTTGTTTTAAAACCAAGGTTCTAAATCCGGAGGATATCAGGGTAAGGAAGGCATGGGAAGAGCACCGAGATGAATGGTGAGACATACGAGGGATTGCAAGCGGGAAGAAACTGAAGGTTGCTGACACTCAGGTCGGCGGCATAACTTGGAGGCAGTATGATGGACCCGAAGACCTTGAAAGACATTCCTCCCTGGGAATGGCCAGAAGGCGCCGGCAAGAAGCTCCTGGAGATTCTTAGTGATGACCGGGCCGATGAATCCGACCGCCTCTTCGCCGCGGAGCTGGCGGGCGATTACACCGTGATCAACGACGAGCTGGTCGATGTATTGCTGTTAATCGTGCGCAATGGCGACGAAACCGTGGAACTGCGCGGCAAGGCGGCACTCTCTCTTGGGCCTATCCTCGAGCACGGAGATATTGACGGGTTCGAGGTTCCCGATGATGTACCGATTACCGAACAAGCGTTCCACAGGATCCAGGAGTCGCTCCACAAGCTTTACCTGGACGCTGATGTTCCCAAGGAAGTGCGGCGACGGATACTGGAGGCCTCGGTGCGCGCCCCGCAGGAATGGCACCAGGATGCCGTTCGTGCCGCATATTCCAGCGGTGACGAAGAATGGAAGCTGACCGCTGTATTCTGCATGATTTTCGTGCGCGGATTCGATAAGCAGATACTCGAAGCGCTGGACAGCAAGAACCCGGACATTTATTACGAGGCAGTCTGCGCTGCGGGCAGTTGGGGAGTGGATGCGGCCTGGCCGCATATCACCGCGATTATCACTTCGGAGGAAACCGACAAGCCCCTGCTACTCGCGGCCATCGAAGCAGTGGCCAATATCCGCCCGCGAAAGGCATCAGAGGTCCTCCGGGATCTCACCAAGTCCGGCGACGAGGACATCGTCGAGGCGGCCTACGATGCCATGGTTATGGCCGATTGTGTTACGAAATTACCATAGATCAAGAGGGGGTCAAACCCTAAATTCTAAGTAATCAAGTTGTTTTAGGACCAACATCCCCTAAATCTGAAACCTTTCATATGCTAGAAATGTTAGACGATATCTCGGAAAGGAGGTGAAAAAGTCATGAGTATTGTCAAAGAAGAAGCAAAGAAGCTCATCGACAAATTACCAGAGCAAGCAACTTGGGATGACATTATGTATGAATTTTATGTCAAAAAGAAGTTAACAATTGCTTTGAAGGCTGCCGAAGAAGGGCATGTTATCTCTCACGAGCAAGTTAAAAAGAGATTTCTTTCACAATGAAAATCGAGTGGACTGAACCAGCCCGGTTAGATTTAAAAAGTATTCGGGATTATATTAGGAGGGATTCCGAATATTACGCAAACCGACTTGTCGAAAGAATTATTGAGGCGGTAGAAAGTCTGGAAAAGTTTCCCGAAGTGGGGCGGAGTGTTCCAGAAGCTGAAGAAGAAAATATTCGTGAACTCTTGTTCTACAACTATCGAATTATGTATCGTGTGGAAACCGAACGTATTTTAATTCTCACCATTATACACGGAGCTCGGGATTTAAGTCAGAAAAAACCAAAGCCATGGGATGTCGTTTAACAGCGTATGTGTGTAGGGGTCAGAGTTTTACTTTAAACATAAGGCTTTATGAATAAGCAAGATTAGGGTCAAATCCTAAATTATAAGTTGACGGAAATACCACTGTAGTTTAAACAGGGTTTGGACATGGAGGGTAACCCTATGTTGAATAAACTAACTATTGAAAATTACAGGAGTCTGAGAGAGGTTGAAATGTCTTTGAGGCGATTTAATGTCTTCTTAGGACCAAATAATGCAGGAAAGAGTAATATACTTGATTCCCTGGGATTTTTGGCAGACCTCATAAACGGGTCCTGGGAGAAAATCAACGAGCGAGGAGAATTTAGATCCATCGTTTGGGGAGGAAATCTCGGTGAGAATATTTCTATTAACATTGAGGCAGCATTAGAAAACAGTACTATTTATCAATATGAGGTTGGTCTGTCAGGAACCGCTTTGACATCATCACACATTATCAGCGAAAGACTTTCAATTCAGAGAAAAAAAAGGCGGCGGAAAATTATTAACAGGACTGATGGAAAAGCAAAGATACTGGATGTCAAAGAAAACGATTATAAAGATTACACTTTTGAATCAACCCTTCTTGCTGTTAATCGTTATACGGACAAAGAGAGAAATCCGCATAACCTCGCTTTGAAGGAATTTATCCAGGGTTGGAGTTTTTATAATATCAGCCCGGCACATATGAAAAATCCCATTCCGGTCCGCAAGGAATCCAGGCTTTTAGGGGGCGGCGAAAACCTTTCGGCTGTTCTCCATACATTACAGTCGCAATATCGGGGGCAATTCGATTCATTAGAAAAGGAGTTAATAAGAGCCATTCCTGAAGTTGAAGAAGTGATGACTCAGTTAACAACAGATGGGAGGACTTTTGTAAGTGTAAGAGAGAGCTCGTTTGAAGAAAACTTTCCCGTAATGTCGCTTTCAGACGGCGTGTTAAGGTTTCTTGGCTACCTTTCGGTTATATATTCTACCCCACCTCCCACCCTTATTTGTTTTGAGGAGCCGGAGAACTGTGTCCATCCTAAACTTTTGCAACTTCTGGTAGATTTAATGAAAGAGGCGTCTTCAAGAACGCAAATGTTGATTACTACCCATTCGCCTTTCCTTGTCAACTGGCTCGATCCTGAAGATCTTGTGATTGTTGAAAAGCAATATGGGCAGACTAAATGCAAGAAGGCCCCTTCAAAAAGGAGTCTTAAAGAGATACTGAAAGACATTGATCTCGGTGATCTTTGGGTTTCGGGAGGACTTAAACCCAAATAATGCGTTAATGTAGGGGTTCAATGGCGGGTCGGATAAATCCGACCCCTACGAAGATTTATCCATCATTAATGCATAATTGTAGGGGTTCGATTTATCGAACCCGGCTTGCCACCCCCGATGGACATCGGGGTCCATCGGGGTGAAGGCTTGATGGCCTACTTCGTCCGCCTGAGACGCCTGAGACGGAGGAGCGGGTCGGATGAATCCGACCCCTACAATCAAGCCCCTACATTTATATTATTTGCCTACGAGCTACAATAAAAGAGAGGAGGACGCTTTGGCAGTAGAAATTGAAAAAATAA
>JAUWWP010000394.1 GCA_030616835.1 Deltaproteobacteria bacterium
CTCCATTAGAAACCCCGCCTTCAATCCCCCCGGCATTATTGCTCATCCGATAAAAACCGCCCTTATGTCCCTGGTCAGGCTCTCTTGAGTCTTGACAAAATATCTCATCATGAACCTCTGAACCCCACCTCCGGGCTGCCTCAAAACCCATACCCAGCTCCACTCCCTTGATCGCAGGAATACTCATCAGGGCCCGGGCTAGCCGTCCATCCAGCCGCAGATCCCACTGGGAATAACTGCCCAATCCCGGAGGAACCCCGGTTGCCCTTAGCTCAAAAATCCCTCCAACCGAATCCCCTCTGGACATAGCTTCATCAATCCTTCGCTTCATCTCCTTTTCAGCCTCCGGGTCCGGACAGCGGAGCTCCGAACTCTCAGCCCGGGCAAAAACTTCCTTTGAATAGCCTGAGTCCTGGGGTTTGCCCCTTGCCTCTTGCCTCCGCCCCCCAGTCCGCCTGAGGCATATACCTCCGATCTCCACTACCCAGCTCAGGATCTCAATGGCGAACTCCTTAAGAAAACGCTTAGTAACCGCCCCAACCGCAGTGCGTGCCGCGGTCTCCCGGGCACTGGCCCTCTCCAGAACATCCCTTAAATCCTGATGCCCGAATTTCAAAGCACCTGCTAAATCAGCATGTCCCGGCCGGGGTCTGGTTAACCTTTCTGACTCCTGTCTCTTGAGGCTAAAGTCTCTCGAGGGAGAGACTGCCATCACCTCCTGCCAGTTCTGCCAATCACGGTTTTCAATCCAGATAGCAATGGGAGAGCCAATGCTTTTTCCCCATCTTACCCCGGAGAGGATCTCGGCCTGATCCTTCTCGATCCCCATCCGGGAACCCCGACCATATCCTTTCTGACGACGGGCCAGCTCCTGGTTGATGAACTCTTCGGAGATCTCCAATCCCGCAGGTATTCCCTCTGCGATAGTAATCAGACCTCGGCCATGAGATTCCCCCGCGGTAATGAATCGAAACATTCTAACTTGTCCTGAGCCCTTCGACAAGCTCAGGACAGGCTTGTCGAAGGATTAAAAAGAAATGCACCTCAAAAATCATCATTGAGGTGCATTCCCTTTCGTTAAAATAAGGCATTCACCAAAAGAGGCCCATCCCGGATTATTGTGAGTAAAAAAATCCAAATATCAACTGAGAAATCCTAAATCCAAAACCCTAAACCCTAAACAAATCCAAAATTCCAATATCAAATGTTTAAAACAATCCCTTCGACAAGCTCAGGACAGGATTTTGAGTTTTGGATTTTGATCATTTGAAATTATTTAGGATTTAGTGCTTGGTGCTTAGTATTTACTCATATCAGCTGATGATCCTCGGGGTAATGAATACCAGCAGTTCGGTGCGAGTATCAACAATCTTTTTATACCTGAACAGCCACCCGATTAAAGGGATCCCTGAAAAGAAAGGAACACCGGTTCTGGCCTCAGTCTTATCTATGGTAAAGATGCCGCCAATCACGGTAGTTTCCCCATCTTTGACCAGAACCTCGGTAGTTGCCTCCTTCTTGGAGATGCTGGGCATCATGGCGGACATCCGGGTAAAATCAGGGGCATTTTTCTCGGCCTTGATCTTCATAATAACGCTTCGGTCAGCGGTAATGTGAGGGGTTACCGTCAGGCTCAGAGTGGCATCCATCCAGGCTACCTGGGTTCCTGCCTGGGAAACAGTAGAGTAAGGAACCGACATGCCCTGCTTGATGGTGGCCTCCCGATTATCGATGGTTGCTATCCTCGGACTGGAGATGATCTTCCCCTCTCCTTTTCTCTCCATAGCCGAAAGTCGCAGATCCAGCAGGACGGTATCGCTTATCGAGCCGAATAAAAAGGAAATAGCTCCCCCCTCTGCTGCTGCTGCCGGGAGATTAACCGCAAAATTAGGGGTATCAGGTGCCCCGGGCTCACCGGTGTTTCCCCCGGTAACCCCGATGGTATTGGGGAAAATAAGCCCGGTAGGATTGCCGTGAGCGGCATCGGCAGTAAATCGCCCCCCCCACTGCACCCCCAGCTCCCGGACAAAGTCGCTGGTCGCCTCCACTATCCTGGCCTCGATCAGAACCTGGGGTGTCACCAGATCCAGGGATTTAATCAGTTCCATCGCGTCCTTAACATTTTTGATCACATCCTTGATAATCAAGCTATTGGTCCGCGCATCCACCATAACACTTCCCCTTTCAGTTAGAAGGGGCTTAATCTGGGTCTCCAATTCCTTGGCCTTGGCGTAATTTACCGGAACGATCTTGATTACCAGATCCTCTAACTTCTCCTTGGCCCTTAGCGCGGCCAGCCTTTCTTCCTCTTCCTTCCGGAGCTTTTTCGCGGGGGCAATGCGGACAACATTTCCCACGGTAACCTTGCCCAGAGCATTGGCCTGAAGGATTATATCCAGGGCCTGATCCCAGGGGACATTGATCATTCGTAGGGTTATCTTCCCCTTAACATCATCACCAGCGATAACATTCTTATTGCTTACCTCGGCAATGATTCGGAGAACATCATGGATATCACCATCCCTGAATTCCAGGGATAGCTTGCGCCCGGTATAGACCCTTTTAAGTCCGATTGCCTCCGGGGGCACTTCCACCGGGATCTCCGGCACCAGAGGCCTTACCTCGGGAACCGCCGGGGATGGAGGAGGTACCTCTTCTGGAACAACTGGCAGAATCTCCTCGGCAAAAACTGGCGGAGGGGCAGCCGCCAGGGTGACAATTAGCTGGTTATTCTCCCTCCTCAACTGGTAAGCCGGAAACTCTGCCTGGGTGGAATCCAGAACGAAACGAACCTTATCCGGATCCTGCCCTATTCGCACCTGACTGATCAGGGGGCTGTCGACCCCCAGGGTATTGCTGGGATACAGGTTTCCAACATCCCAGACATCAACGACCAACCGCGGCGGCTTATCAAGCTCGGCCTCAAGCCTGAAGGCATTATAATCACCCACTGGCCCATTGGCAATGAAGACAATTTTTGTCTCTTCCTCCGTAATCTGCAGAATGATGTCAAGGATCTTACTGGCTACTTCCTCCACCGGGGGGGCTTCCTCCACCGGAAGGATCTCTTCCTCCACTGGAAGGACTACCTCTTCCTCCACCGGAGGTACCTCTTCCTCCACCGGAAGGGCTACTTCTTCCTCAAGCGGAGCTTCCTCTAAAAGGGCTTCCTCTTCCTCCGGGGGAGCCTCTCC
>JAUWWP010000484.1 GCA_030616835.1 Deltaproteobacteria bacterium
AAAAAGGAGTATCCCGAGGAAATAGATGTAGTGGGGAAGGAGCCCCGGATTGGGGTTTTTGTCTGCCACTGCGGGACCAATATCGGCGGGTTTGTGGATGTCCCCGCAATTGTTGAATATGCAAGAGAGCTTCCCAATGTTGTCTATGCTGAGGAAAACCTTTATACCTGCTCTACCGATACCCAGGAAAAGATAAAGCAGATGATCAAGGAGCATAATCTGAATCGGGTGATCGTTGCCTCCTGTACCCCCCGAACCCATGAGCCTCTGTTTCAGGAAACCATCAGGGAGGCCGGGCTCAATCCATATCTGTTCGAGATGGCCAATATCCGGGACCAGTGCTCCTGGGTACATATGCACGAGCATGAGAAGGGAACGGAGAAGTCCAAGGCCCTGGTCAGGGCAGCCGTGGGCCGGGCCCGCCATATCGAGCCTCTGTATAAGCAGGAGATTCCGCTTAATAAGGATGCTCTAATTATCGGAGGAGGTGCTACCGGGATGGTTGCCTCTCTGGATCTTGCCAATCAGGGGTTTAAGGTTAATCTGGTGGAGAAAGAGACAGAGCTGGGAGGGAATCTCCGAAAGCTCCGCCATACTATAACCGGAGAGGATCCTCAGGAATATCTGAAAAAGCTTACTGAAGAAGTGACCAAAAATGATCTGATCGAGATTCATACTGGGACCGAGGTTACGGGTTTCACCGGTTTCAAGGGCAATTTCAAGGTAACATTAGGCGCTAACGGCAATGGGCAGAAAGAGGTTGATGCCGGGATCGTGATCGTCGCCACCGGGGGAAAAGAGTACGAGGGGAAAGAATACCTTTACGGAGAGGATGAGCGGGTAAAGACTCAACTGGAGCTGGAGGAGTTGATCTTCACCAAGAGGGATCAGATAGAAAAATTAAAAGAATTGGTAATGATCCAATGCGTGGGCTCCCGAAACGAGGAGCGTCCCTACTGCTCCCGGATCTGCTGCACCGAAGCGATGAAGAATGCCTTAAAGGTAAAGGAGATCAATCCTGAGGTCAAGATATATGTCCTCTATCGGGATATCAGAACCTATGGGTTCCGGGAGCAGTTCTATCGGGAAGCCCGGGAGAAAGGTATATTTTTCCTCAGGTACGACAAGGATGAGCCACCGGAGGTTACCAATAAGGGAAAATTAGAGGTAAAGGTTAAAGAGCAAATGCTTAAGGCACCCTTTGTTTTAAATCCGGATCTGCTTGTTCTGAGTATGGCTACCCTGCCTCATCCGGACAATGAGAAGCTGGCTCCCTTGCTTAAAATTGCACTTAATCAGGACAACTTCTTCCTCGAGGCCCATATGAAACTGAGGCCGATTGATTTTGCCTCCGACGGCATCTTCCTCTGCGGCCTGGCCCATTATCCCAAATTTATTGATGAATCCATTGCCCAGGCAAGTGCGACAGTTGCCCGGGCAAATACCATCCTGTCCAAAGATTCCCTGAGTGTGGGGGGAGCTGTTTCGGTAGTAGATGAGGATTTGTGCGCGGCCTGTGTAACCTGTGTGCGGGCCTGCCCCTATGATGTGCCGATTATCCGGGACGGGGTGGCCTATATTGAAGTAGCTGCCTGTCAGGGCTGCGGGATGTGCGCCAGTGTATGTCCGGCCAGGGCAATACAACTGATGCATTCCCGGGATGAACAGATAATAGCTAAATGCGATGAGCTGCTTTTAGCAGCGGATTAGGGAGGGAGATCTGAATGGCTGATTTTGAACCGCAGATAATTGCTTTCTGCTGCCATTACTGTGCCTATGCGGCTGCTGACCTGGCTGGTTCAATGAGGCTGCAGTATCCAGCCAGTGTCAGGGTAATTAAGCTCCCTTGCACCGGCAAGATGGACCCGATCTATATTCTCCGGGCCTTTGAAGATGGAGCTGATGGCCTATTCGTCGCCGGGTGACTGGAAGGGCAATGCCATTACCTGGAAGGTAATATTCGAGCCAAGCAAACGGTCAATCAGCTGAAAAAGCTCCTGGATGAATTGGGGATTGGGGGAGAGCGGCTGGAGATGTATAATATGTCATCGGCCGAGGGTCAGAAGTTTGCTGATACGGTGAGCGAGATGACTGAAAAGATAAAGGGCCTGGGGCCGAATCCGATAAATAAAAATGGCTCTTCACCGAGTATAGAGGAAAAGGACATAATGACAAATGCCAATCTGCCTGATCCTTCTGAGGCGGACAGGGCGGATCAAAGTTCAAATGAAGCTCAAAATTCAGATGACAAATAAATAAAGAAATCTATTGTGATCAGGAAGGAGAAAAGATGATTATTGCGGAGAAAAAGCCATTTAAAGAGGTCCTGGAGATGGTGGAGCCTTATGATAAGATCTTTGTGGCTGCCTGCGGG
>JAUWWP010000252.1 GCA_030616835.1 Deltaproteobacteria bacterium
GTGTAGTTGGAGTGTGCGGTCGGTGCCCAGTGCGAAGGACGCGATTAAGGTCCGGATGGTGTAAGGGAAATTGAGGCGCTGGGAAACCAAGGTTAGCTCCCCTCCTGCAGGGACACTGCTGAAGAAGGGGAGCGTTACCTTTGCCATGAAGCACGAGAAGGGCTAGATGGTATGGAGTTCGAGAGGGCTGATGAAGATGGCTTCATTGACGCCGTAGTTGGGGCGGAGGTGGACTCTGCTTTTGCCGCGTGTGTCGATCATGTAGTCGCCATTGCGCGTGGGGTCAAAGTCCATCCAGGTGCAGGTATTTGGGATCAGGCCGCCTTGGAGGGGGGTGGACCGGACAGTGCCAGGCGCGCGGGAGATCATTTCGCCCAGCAGCTCGGGGGTCTTGGCGCTGACGATGCCGGTCTCGCGGTTGTCGACCAGGAGGCGGATGTCATCGATGCCGAAGAGGAATTCTGCGGCGCCGGCAAAAGAGGTCATGCGGATCATGACGGCAAGGAGGTCATTGCCGATGGGGAGATCGATATCCGATTCGCCGGTGGCGCCAGGGGCGGAAATGGAGAACAGGGTAGAGATCAGGTGCCGGGTGGGGGAAGCATCCGGGAGCTCAACGGCGGAGAGAGAGAGAACGGCGTTGACGAAGGTGGTTGCAGGAATGGTGGTGTCCAGGGTGATCTGGAACTCGCCTTTGCGGGTGGCAGGGAAGCATTCCTCTGGATTGAAAAGGTTGCGGCCAAAAGGAATGATTAGGCTGTAGGCAATGTGTTGGGTGTCGGTGGCTTCGGGGGCAAGGGCCTGGCCGCCGGACCTGAAAAGGTAGAGGTTGAGCAGGGCCAGGTCTTCGGCTTGCAGGTTGAGGATCTGGATACCGACATGACGGACCGTAATGAGGTTGATGAAGGCCAGGATTTGGGCTATGGTTACCTCGGTGGCTTCCTCGTTGGTGCCCTCTATGGTGAGGATCAGGTGGCTGATGGGGTTGATGGGGAGATCCTTGGTGAAGACCTCGGTGGCCATGGTGTGGCCGTCGAGAATGTTTGAGCGAATGAATTCAGCCATTGGTTAGGACCTTTCAGTAGCCCCTGGAGGCGTCTTTGAGTTTGGTAAGGATGGATCGGATCCCGTCCACGAGGATGTCATCCCAGACGAAGGGGGAGATCTTGACGACCTTCTCGAGGACATAGAAGCCGACGAGGACCCATTCCCAGTTAGCGAATAGCCAGTCCATTAGCCCTTGATCTTTTTCGTGTGGAGGGCTTTGGCGATGACGGCGACACGGGCCAGGTTGCGGTCGTCACCGGTTGGGTATCGTTCGGGAAGGGTGAGACCGGAGATGACGGCTTGATAGGGGGCGAAGCCGGCCTCGTAGTCTGGACCAGCTGCTGCTACCCCTGGTCCGAAGCGGCCTGTGCCTACTTCGATGGCTTTGCGCTGCCACTTGGCTTTGCCGGCCTTGGTGACCCCTCGGCCGAAGCGGCCTTCTGCCGCGGCTTTGGTGACGGCTTCTTTGTAGCGGGGCTCGGCGGCTTTGGTTTCGGCTTCCCAGTCCTTGCGGGGGTTGCGGACGCCAGACTCGTAGTCGGCGGTGCGGCCAGGGGTGACTCGAGCCCATTTGGTGGCAATGTCAGCGGGAGAGGCAATAGCGATGGTCATGAGGTCTCCTTGGTGTGGAAATTATATATTCCACGGTGGAAGTTGTACAAAAAACTGTGGAAGTTTTATGTAATAACTTGTTGACAACATGGAGTGATTTTAAGGGGTCGTATCGTGTGGGGCAAGGACTGTTGGTAAACGATATAACTTTAACATCCGATTGAGATGTTGTATACAATTAATTCACATTGGATAAGCGAAGGGAAAAAAGGCAGTTATGAACAAAAAAGGGGTCCTTCTATTATTATAGTTACTATGCTACATATTCTTGGGGGAAGTGGAAAAGATAAAGCCGGAAGGGGGGGGCAACAAGTTATATTATCTTGCGGTGGGGCAGTGTACATTGTAAACTTTGGATCTGAAAGGAGGTGGAGTATGGATAACGGTGTAGGAGAGGATAGGGGACGGCGGAGGTGTTCGGAACATATGGTCACGAAGGGTGTGGTGGATCGGTCGAAGAAAGTGAATGGAATCGTTGAAAGGACCAGGCGATGCGGGGAATGCGGGACCTTGTTCAAGACTTTTGAAATGACTGATGATAAATTAGCTTACAAACAAGCCCAGCATGATACGCGAGTGAAGGGGTTAAAGTGCGATCTGAAGTATTATAGTAATTTAGTCGAAGCAGTGCAGAGTTGGTTTGAAATGGAACTTCAGATAAGGGGCGAAATGTCAGCAGCCATGTTGTATGAGGGAGAAGAAGGGGACTAGATGCCAGAGAAAAAGAGAAACGAATATCGAAGAAAAGTATTTCGCGTTGGGGGGTCAGTTGTTGTGCCTATTCCTAAGAAATTGAGGCAAGATCTGGGTCTCGTGGTTGGAGATAGGGTTAGGCTCTCAATAATCAGTGAGAACTGGATCGTGATAAAAAAAGAAGGGAAGCCGTGGGATGGAAGTATTAAGATCAGCGATTAGTCTATCTGAGAACATGATGCGGGAAAGTGTGAGTGAAAGAAGCCTGGAGGACCTGGTAAAGTCAATAAAGGAAGTTGGAATAATTAATCCAATAGTGGTTCGGAAAGCCGGTGAAGAATATGAGCTGGTAGCAGGGCTTCGAAGATTTATGGCGGCAGATGTCTTGAAAATGGAAAAAGTCCTGGTGAGGGTGATCAGGGCTGGAGATGAGCGGGCGGAAAAGATAAAAATGGATGAGAATAAAGCGCGTGAGGATGTAAACCCGATAGACGAGGGAAGATACTTGATCGGGCTGATGGAAAAATTTGGTTGGAAACAGAAAAAGGTGGCCGAAAAGTTGGGCGTGTCTGAGTCTTATGTGTCGCAAAGGATTGGAGCGGCAGACTGGCCGGAGCGATTGAGGGACGTCGTGGTAAATGGGCAGATAAGATTTTCGGTGGCTCGGGAATTCGCAGGGATTCGGGATCTTGCGGAAATGGAGAGAGTGATCGATCAGGCGATCCGGGGGGGATGTTCGCCGGTTGTGGCCGCCAGGTGGAAGCACGAGATCAATAGGGATGTGATACAGCGGGAGCAGGGAGCAGGGGAAGGGGAGGAAGGTGTTTCTTCTGAATTGCCCTACGAAGTGATGTATGGCTGTGAGATCTGCGGGACTCGGGTAAGTGAGCAGGAGCAAAGGTTAACGAGGGTGTGCGATAATTGTGTGCAAGTGATAAAGGTTGGCCAGGAGCAGGGGGTTTTTAAAGAGGAAACGCAAAAAGAGGGGGTCACCCCGGGGGAGCAGGTTAAATGAGGAAAGTGAAAGGCATTGTGGAACAGATACCGATTATTTTGGTGTGGATAGTGGTAACTGCTATGATTGCCATTGCGTTTTTGCATGCGATCGGTGTCTGGCCGGAAGAATGGAGGTTTTAATGGCGCTAAAAGAGAAGTGTGGAAGGAGGGCGAGATATAAAATAGGGGATGGGCAAAAGGTTAGTGCGAATCTGTGCCTTGTGCATTTTAGTTGCCCGGAGATTCAGCATCTCATAACGATGAAAATATTGGACTATGAGAAGTTGGAAAGTGGGGATGAAATTTGTCGGGTGATGGTCCAGAAAAGAGAAGGCCCCGGAGATAACGCCAGGGCCTCGAAGCGGGTAATATTCAGGTAGGATTTAAGACTTGGCGGGGAGCAGGAGCGGTTTGTTCAGGTGTTTGCGAAGGAAGGCAAGTAAGCCCTTGATTTTACCGTGTTCTGATTCAGTGACTTCACCTGGTCGAATCATCTGGAGATAGAGCTGCAGGTCGATGAGATTAGCGTGGCAGATGCCAACCTGGTGCTCGATTGTTCGGTAGGTCATTTGAGTAGTTCCTTTATTAGTTTGTTGCGTTTTTTTAGTGCAGTACTTCTTGAGCGATAGGGGCCGCAGTAGTTATCGAAGGCTGGATGGCCGATCGGTTTGTCTGGGAGGTCGAGGATTAGGTCGTGTTGAGCGATGAACCACCATCCAGCGATTAGGCGATGTTGGCCGGCGGGGAAGTAATCAGGCCGGCTGTAGAGTGTTGGTTTCATGGTGTGTTTCCTTTCTGTTGGTTGGTCTGGCCAGGGGCAGGTCAAAAAAAACATCACCCCCCCGGTAACAACTCTTAATTGCGCGCCTTTTTAGGCACAAGAAGACCAGGCGGCCCGATCCCGCGGTTTGATGCGGGACGTGGAACGGCGAGGCGAGTCTCCGAGCACTCATGTCCGTTTCTTCTTGGGCCTTCATGTTCATGGCGCGCATTACATTGGTTGCCGGGGGGGAAAAATGGATATTCCGATAAATGGGGGGAAGCAAATGGAGATCAAGGGGCAATGTCGGTGAAGGGGTCGGGGGTACAAGAAGCCGCGAAAAGAGCCGGAAGCAAGTGAGGGGGCTTATACATGAGGACGCGGTTACGCGGCCAAGCAGCGGCGGCGGAAGAAGAAGGGGAGCCGAGGTCTGGGCGATGGCCAATGCGGCGGCGGTCGGGCCGACACTACCGCCCGCAAGGCGTCCGAGCGGCGGGCAGGGGATGATGTCGAACCCCCCA
>JAUWWP010000246.1 GCA_030616835.1 Deltaproteobacteria bacterium
TCGATAAGTACCTGAGTCATCGTTCAATCGCACCCTGGGAAATCTCTTTTTCCATCTCTTCCCAATCTGAAACCGGGGTTTCAATCCGGGTCAGCCTCTCAACCGCCGCCATCCTTTCCCCGGCATCGCCGAGCTGGTACTCCCTCTTTACTGCCCGGCGGATCAACTCGCCGACGGACATCCCTTTTGTCTTCCCCACCTCTTCAAGCCTCCGGTATAAATCCGGCGGGAAAAGAATAGTAGTTTTTTTATCAAGTCGCTCCATAAAACACCCCCTTCAAAATATCCATATATGGATATGGATAATATATAACCTTTTTACCCCTCTGTCAATAATATTTTGCATTTTTTATGGGAGGTAGGCAAAAAAAGTTGGTACGTCCCACCGTTTTCGAAGGTCGTGGCCTTCGAGGAGGCTAAAAATGCTGGATGTCCAGCATTTTACCCCAAATTACCCCTTTCTAAAGTCCCCTCTCCCCTGCCTGTCCTGCTTGTCCTGAGCCATGCCCTGAAGAGGACGAAGTCCGTCTCGAAGGGTCTGTCGAAGGAAGCGATGTCGAAGGATGGGATTTAATTGAATTGAATAAATTGTTGAAAAACCCGACAAAATAGAATAAAATAAAGCAAGTAGGGAATGGTTAAAAAATCGTCTTAATTTGAGATATCCACAATTCGAGACGCAACCCCATTCCCATCCTAATCAGGTAACCGTTAATTAAAAACTGAAGCTTTGACCCCCAAACCTAGCAATCCTCACGTTAGCCAGCGGGATATCGGACGGATTAAAAGTCCTTTGGATTTTGGAAGAAAATGACAACAACAAGTTACAATTTGAGACTTTGCCTAGAGTCGTGCATAAACGAAATAGTTCGGCTATTTTAAGTTAGGCGACATTGTTCTGGCCTATATAAAGAAGGAGCTGATAACAATGTTAGAACTAAAGGTAAAACCTAAACAAATTGATGGGATAACGCCGTATTTGTATGATGTCTGGTATTGTGGTGATAAAAAAGCATTAAAATATATAGAATACCATCGAAGGCCATTAAAAATTATAGAAAACATCAATTACTTTACAGGGCTAAAAGTGTTAGATATTGGGTGTGATTGGGGGTATCTTTTGATGTGGATACAACATCAATTTCATGATGTAGCTTGCTATGGTATTGATATAAGCGATAAAAATGTGGAATTCGGTAATAAGCTAGCAAGATCTAATGGTTACAATATTCATCTTGAATATGGAAATGCCAACAAGCTACCACATGAAGATAATTTCTTTGATTATGTAGTTTGTACGGAGACGTTCGAGCACTTTTTTCCGCCTGAACGCATAAATATTTTAGAGGAGTGTTACAGGGTTTTAAAATCAGAAGGATATTTGCTTATGACGACTCCTAATAAATGGGGGATAGCAGAGATAGTAAAACAATTTTTAGGAAAGTACAACATAGCTAGAAGACTTATCCCAATGTTACCTCACCCAGTAGGAAAAGAAGGTTTTAAGATTGAGGGCGCAACAAAAGGCGATCGGATGACTAATATTCCTGAATCAATTAAATCATTGCGAAGAAAAGCAGAAAAAGCTGGTTTTACAGTTATTAACCAAAATGCATTTATATTTATACCTGAAATAACACCGAACTGTTTGCTTAATTTTTTGTGTATTGTCGAAACTGCATTGGAACGATTGAAAGTTTTTAATTTTTTGGCAACGACCCAGTATATCATATTGAAAAAGCCTCCAAAGTAAAGGAAGCCGCTGTAAAGCGTTAATGGGAAAATATATGACATCAACCCTTTCCTGGGGTGGATTTTTGCCTTTCCCCTAACCAATGCCCCGCAAACCTCGAAAAACTGTTTTAATTTGGGGTAAAGTTTTTTCCGAAACCTCTATGCCCTGTATGTATACTTGTCCTCTTAACAACGAAATTAGCTTCCATTATATTCATTATTCTGGGGGATGTAGCCCGGATACTCTATTATTTAACTACCCCGTTAGAAAGCCCCGTGGCTTTCCACGAGGGTAGACCCCGTAAGACCTCTGTCCAATTAATGGGTTGAATCTCTAACGGGATGAGCTTCTAACGGGGTGAATCAAGGAGAAGGGGATGATTGGAATAGTCAGTTACGGTGCCTATGTTCCTCGCTATCGCATGAGCGGTCAGATGCTCAAGCAGGCCTGGGGAAGCGGGGGAAAGGGAGAACGCTCGGTTGCTAACCACGATGAGGATTCCATTACTATGGCTGCGGAATCCTCTCGGAATTGTCTGCGCGGTATTGACCCTCAGAAGGTGGATGGACTCTATTTTGCTTCCACAACTGCTCCTTATTCGGAGGGGCTTAACTGCTCTCTGATCGGGGCAGTAGTGGACCTGAAAAGGGAGGCCTTTACCGCCGAGTTCTCCGGTTCTTTAAGAGCGGGAACAATGGCGCTCAGAGCCGGTTACGATGCGGTCAAGGCCGGGACATTGAAGAATGTAGTGGTTACTGCTGCCGATCTGCGCACTGCTGATCCCGGATCACCGATGGAGGGAACATTAGGAGATGGCTCCGGAGCCTTGCTGATCGGAAAGGAGAATGTTATCGCCGAGATCAAGGGATTTTCCTCTATCTCCGAGGAATTCCTGGATGTCTGGAGGAAGAGAGATGATATCAACCTGCTCAGCGGCGATCCCAAGTTCATCACTGACTACGGATACCTGAGATTTATCCCGGAATCGGTAGCAGGGATTATGAAGAAATATAAGCTGAATGATCAGCCGGTCAAGGTAGTGTTTTATGCTCCTGATGCCCGCACTAATAAGGCCCTGGCTAAAAAGCTAAAATTCCCGGAGGAGGCTTACTTGAAGGATAATTTACTCAGCAGCGTGGGTAATACCGGCTCAGCTCAGCCCTACCTCTCCCTTATCGCTGCCCTGGAGGAGGCTTCCCCCGGGGATAAAATAATACTGGCAAGCCACGGGAGCGGAAGTGATGCGGTTCTGCTGGAGGTAACCGAGAATATCTCCCGGTTCTCGAAAGACGGAGGGGTTAGCGCCCAGCTTAAAGTCAAGAGGGAGCTATCAAGCTATGAAAAGTACTTACAATTCCGCCGGTTCCTCCCCACGGAAATAGTAAGCCCCTTCTCTTCTCTTCCGGTGCTCTGGAGGGAGGAGAGGGATAATATTCGTCTCTACGCAAAGAAATGCTGCAAATGTGGGTCGATCCAGTACCCGGTCCGACGGATCTGCTGGAAGTGCAGTGAAAAGGATAACTTCCAGGATGTCCGGCTATCCACCCGGGGAAAGATATTTACCTTCGCCAAGGATCACCTGGTCCCCAGCCCGGATCTGCCGGTGGTCATGGTCTCGGTAGATCTGGAGGGTGGGGGAAGGTTTTATACCCAGTTGACCGACTGCGACCCTAAGGCAGTTATGGTAGGGATGGAGGTAGAGCTTACCTTTCGGCGCCTACATGAAGGGGAGGAGTTCTACAACTATTTCTGGAAATTCCGCCCGGTAGCATAAGCACGAGTTTAAAAAAGGAGGGGAAAATGCCAATTGCCAACAATGTTGCCATCATCGGGATGGGAACCACTAAGTTCGGGGAGAATTTTGAGATGGGCTATAATGACATGCTAATCGATGCCTGCTATCAGGCCTTTGAAGATGCAGCGATCGAGCCCCGACAGATTCAGGCCGGATGGGTTGGAACCTATCTTCCCTTCTCCTGGGGTTTCGAGGGGAATGCGGGCACTGCTATTGCCGAACCCCTGAACCTCTACCCAATCCCGGTTACCCGGGTAGCTAACTACTGCTGCACCGGGATGGAGGCTGTCCGTAATGCCGCCCTTGCGGTTGCCAGCGGAGAATATGATCTGGTTCTGGCCGTGGGTGTGGAGAAGATGCGGGAGGTGCCTTCCCGGGGCTCTCTGGTGGCCCAGCACGTCGAGAGGGGCCATCCCCTCTACTGCAAAGGGAGGACCGCTCCGGGGATGTTTGCCTTAATTGCCACCCGCTATTTTGAAGAGTACGGGATCGATAGAAAGATATTGGCCAAGGTAGCAATAAAAAATCATTATAATGGCACGCTTAACCCTAAGGCCCACTTTCGTCGGGAGATCACCGAGGAGCAGGCACTTAATGCTCCCCCGGTTGCCGAACCACTCAGGCTTTTTGACTGCTGCCCCACCACCGATGGGGCAGCCGCGGTGGTTCTCACCCGGGCTGATCTGGCCAGGAAATTCACCGATGAGTATGTCATTATCCGGGGCATTGGACTGTCGGTTGCCGGAGGGTATTTCACTGCCCAGTTCGACCAGACCTTTACCTTTACCAGTTTCCGCTCAACTCAGGAGGCTGCCCGGCAGGCTTACCAGCAGGCAGGGATAAAGAACCCCTTTAAGGAGATCGATGTTGTTGACCTTCATGATTGCTTTACCATCACCGAGATTGTTAATTATGAGGATCTGGGCTTTGCCAAAAAAGGAGAGGGGTGGAGATTAATTGATGAGGGAGTAACTACGCTGAAAGGAGAGCTTCCGGTAAATACCGGTGGGGGGCTAAAGTCCTGCGGGCACCCGGTTGGGGCCTCCGGGATTCGCATGGTCAACCAGGTGAGTGAACAGATCCTGGGAAGGTCAGGGAAGATGCAGGTGAAGGACGCCAAGGCCGGACTGGCCCACACCCTGGGAGGGCCGGGGGCAGTAAGCTGTGTGATTATTGTGGGACA
>JAUWWP010000422.1 GCA_030616835.1 Deltaproteobacteria bacterium
GCTATGATCGTTCCGCTGATGATCCCCATGACGGCGTGGACAGCGATTGCCGCGATTCCGTCGGCCACACTGGAGAGAACCACTACCCCCATGGCCTGCCACATTGCCTCCTTGTCCGCTTGCACATCTTCATACAGTTCAACATCCAGCTTTGCCGCCCGAATAATTCTTTCCATGAAACTCGGTCGAGTAGTCATTTTCAACAATCTCCTTTCCCCCCCGATGCCCATCGGGGGATTTTTACTGTTCACCTCCTTGAAATTAAACCAGAGAAAGCTCCTTTCGTATCTGTTCGGCAACTTCTTTTTCATTCTTGATTATCGTGTAAAATATCCTGTCGGCAGCCTGCCGATAAAAGGTATCCCTGTCTTTCAGCATTTTTAAAACATCCTGGAAAAGTGGAAGATCAGTAAAACTGGGTCGTTGCGAGTCTGTCCGGGTGTCCTTACTCATTCTCTGAAAGATGATCTTTGCGTTCTCCTCCAGATCCTCGGTAGGAAGCAGGAGCACAATATCTCCAAATCTTTTCAACCAGCGGAGATTATTTTCTCTTAAAGGGGCATATTCGTGAGCCACCGCTCCACCCCCGGGCGCCAGCACAATCTTCTCTGACTGAAAGTGGTTTATTACATGTTCCAAAGTTTTGCACTCTAATTCCCGGAAATACTCCCAACCTTCCTTCTCGGTTATCTCCTTAATTGTCCTTCCTTCCCGGGTCTCCAGAAGGTCATCAGCATCAACGAAGTTCCTCCCTAACAGCTCGGCCAGATAAATTCCGGTATTGGTTTTGCCTACACAGCGGGGCCCGATGATTGATATATTTGAACTGTTCATATAATAATCCTTTTTCCTACCTTGATCTCTTCGAAGGCATCGGGAAGGCCACTGCGAAACGCTCTGCCATCACAGCTGTTTTCCACATTTCCAAAGTTTATTTCTTAGTATTATATAAGTAAGTCTATTGCTGAGTCAAACTATTTTAACCCGAAGTTACCTTTAAAATCTTGTGTCTTTATGAGATCTACCCAAATTCGCCTTAGGTGGATTAGACAAACGACCTCCACCAGGATAGGCGGGGCTTTCCAGCCCCGCAATACTGCCCGCCTCAGGAGGATTAGGCGGATTACATTTTGCAATTTGCACTTTAAATTTTGCATTTTTTATGGGAGGGGGATTGGGATTTAAACCACGAATTTCACGAATTACCCGAAACAAACCGAAACCCTGAGCCCCCCAAAGGAGGCCAAAAATGTGGGCCGGCCTACATTGTCCGGGGGTCATGACGCCGAGTTGCTTCCCAAATAAACCAAACAAACTAAATCAACCATTTTGACCAAATAAACTAAATTGGCGGGATAATATTATTACGGCAGAAGATTGAAAAAATTGGCCAAATAGCATAAGATGAAATAAACTAGGGGAACGGGTCGAGATAACTGTGGAGAAGGATAGGAAGCGGCAAATTTCGTGGATTAAGAGGTAAGGAATATGGTAAAATAGTCAAAGAAAAGTAAGGAGCGAGAAAATGGGGATGGGTTCTATTTCTCTGCGTTTTCAAAGAAGTTATATCTAAATACTAAAAAGTCAATCAATATCGTTCAAGAAGAGAATCGTACCCATTTCCCACGATCTTATTAGGAGGTCGAAGTGGATAGGGAAGAATTAACCGAAGTAATTGAAAAAGGTGAAGATTCATTTACCGAATTCAAAGAAGAGAAGGTTCACTCTGATGATTTAGCTTCTGAGATGGTTGCTTTTGCAAATACTGAAGGCGGTAGAATGCTTTTAGGAATTTCTGATAAAAAAGAGATTAAGGGTATATCAAAGCCTGATAAGGAAATGCAAAGGGTTGAAAATATTTCTTATAATAGCTGCGAACCTTCACTCACTGTTAGTATAGAAAAAATTAAAGTCAATAACAAAATAATCTTATGTATTTATATACCCAAAGGTCCAGAAAGACCTTATAGGACTAATAGAGGTGTATATTATATCAGGACGAGTTCTGGTAAAAGACAAGCCACAAGAGAAGAACTTTTAAGGCTCTATCAGGCAACTCGCTCCATTTATTATGATGAATTACCTGCGCCGGCAACCTCTATTGATGAATTAGATATACTTTATTTTAGAAGATTTTTTGAAAATTTCTATCAAACAAAGATCGAAGATATGAATACTGACTTGAATAAGCTGTTGGAGAATATGAAGGTTTTAACCCGGATGGATGAAAAGTTAGTCTTTACCGTTGGTGGTTATCTTTTGTTTGGTTTAAATCCACAGAAAGAATTTCCGTTTGGTAAAATTACTATTGCAAAATTTGATGGTAATGAAATAGGAGAAGAGTTTGAGAAAAAGGACTTGGAAGGAAAACTTGAAGAACAAATAGATGGTGCAGATAGAGTCTTAGGTCAATATCTTAAAACAAAGGTTAAGATTAAAGGATTTGAAAATGAATTAAAATTTGAAATTCCAAAGGAAGTGTTGAGAGAAGCGATAGTCAATGCCGTTGTCCATCGTGATTATCACATCCCTTCTCAAATTCGCATCTTCATATTTGATAACAGATTAGAAATTATGAGCCCGGGGAAATTGCCAAACACTGTAAGTTTAGAAAATATAAAGTTAGGTGTACATTCAGAACGGAATCAGCTTATTGTTTCTTATCTGGCAAAGATGGGATATATGACTCAAATTGGAACTGGTATTCCCCGAATGATCAGGCTTCTAAAAGAGCACACTGGTAGAGAGCCCGAGTTTGAGGAGAGGGATCAAGAATTTATTGTAAAAATTTGGAGACCCAGATAAAATTGAGTTTTTGAAAAATCACCATTTTCGGTCACCCTGTTGAGGCTTGACCCTAATTTCTCCGCTGTGCTCCATAGCGGCAGATGATCCACACTGTCAGGCA
>JAUWWP010000214.1 GCA_030616835.1 Deltaproteobacteria bacterium
AACTCTCCCAGAAGGTGCAAAAGGCGGCCATGGAGATCGGCAACTTCCGGGCGGTTTTCAATAAATACCGGGTTCCCAAGGATGAGGTTCATTTTATCCCGGACGCCTATCGCCGGGCGGACTACGGAGTTCCCAATGCTCTTTTGGGTCTGGTAATGCGCAGCTCGATTGAGGGAGAAGAGGGGGGGGTGCTCCGTATGGGTGGGGAGGAATACGATATCAAGGTACGCCTGGAGGAAGATGCGCGGAATTCTATCCAGGACCTGAAGACATATCGGGTGCCCACTACCCGGGGGCTGGTGCCACTTTCTACCCTGGGTACGATGAAACGCACCAAGGGTATCGCCAGCCTGGAGCGAAAGAATAAAGAGCGTTTTATTGGGCTGGAGTGCTTCATCTCGGAAAAGTCGCAGATGGAAAATGTTGCGTTATTGGATGAAAAATTGGAGGAAATCGAGTTTCCTCCCGGGTATCGCTATGGATACGGAAGAAATGTGCAGATGCAGGAGGAGACCAGCTCCAATATCCTGGAGGCCTTTATCCTGGCCATTATTCTTACCTACATGCTGCTGGCCGCAATTCTGAACTCCTTTGTTCATCCCTTCACTATTATGATAACGGTGCCTTTGGGCCTGGTGGGCGTGATCCTTACCCTCCTTTTTTCCGGGATAAGCCTTAACATAATGTCCATGATGGCCATCGTGATGCTGGTGGGAATCGTGGTTAACAACGCCATCCTGATCATCGACTATGCCCTGCAGAACCTGCGATCCTCCGCCGGAGACCTTAAGTGGTGTGTGCAAGACGCCGCGGTGGTGAAGTTTCGGGCGATCCTGATAACCAACCTTGCCATCATCGCCGGCATCTTCCCGCAGGTCACCGGAGGCTCCGGCTCCGAGTTCATGATCCCGATTGCCGCAGCCACAATGGGCGGTGTGGCCGTCTCCGCCCTCTTTACCCTGTTTACCATTCCGGCCCTGTTCGTTATCATGGAATCCTCCACCCGACGGGTCAAACGCTGGTTCAGATAGATTACGGACTGCGGACCCCGTGGTGGTTAATGCCGGCCGCATCCCGGGGAAACCACGGAATACCGCCGTGTTTAAAAGGTATCAAGCCTTGACACCTCTTTTTGCCGAGGCGTGAAACGGAGTGTGAGATTTGGCTGAATCTGCTGTAAGCTCGGAGAAGCAAAAGGCCCTCCGGGAGAGAATGGAGCGTCTTGGCATCTCCAAAAAGGATATCGTCGAGAAATTCGTGCGCTCTCGCGGCAAGGGAGGCCAGAAGGTGAATAAAACATCCACCTGCGTCTACTTGAAACATCTTCCCACCGGGATAGAGGTAAAATGCCAAAGGGAAAGGTATCAGGCTCTCAATCGTTTCCTGGCGCGCAGGCTCCTGGCGGACAAGATTGAGCGGAAAATTCTGGGGAAGCTACAGGAGGAAGAACAGCGAATACAGAAGATCCGACGGCAGAAACGAAAGAGATCAAAAAGGGCCCAGGCGAAGATCCTCGAGGAGAAAAGGATACAGTCCCGGAAAAAGAAGCTCCGTTCCACCAGGATCTCTTTGGACGAGTAGTAAAGAATGAAGATCAGTTACGACCCCCGCTATAATATCGCATATATTCAGTTAAGAGAAAAGCCAGCCGAGGTTGAGACCATTCGGATAAGTGATGAACTCAATATTGACCTTTCTCCAGATGGGAAAATTTACGGTATTGAACTATTAAACGCAAACGAGCAACTTCAGATTATGGAAGGTGGGGAATTTATTCTAACTGACGAATCCACACAGAAAACTGTGAAATTACCTATTACCACTCAGGTAAGGGGTCAAGTCTGCTCTTGACCTTTGGTGATTCTTGACCGAACAACTTGAACACGCTTTCTCAGTTTTCTGTTTTTTCCCGAAAACGCTTTATCCTCTCAATAACACTGCTCACAGAACTATATTTGGCCATCTGATAATGATCAGCGCGCTCTCTCAGACTATCTGTCCTCAATAAATGCTAACAAAGGTCAAGAGCAGACTTGACCCCTTTAATAAAACAGAAATGTGGACAGGCCAATATTTTAGGTATATGATTCGTGAAAAGGAGCTAATATTGATGTCAAAGACCCATTACGGGATTTGTAACTTCTGTGATTCGATCTGCGGGTTGCAGATAGAACATGACGGGAAGAACATAATTTCCATCCGCGGTGACAGACAGAATCAGTTCAGCCGGGGGCATATCTGCCCGAAAGGTATTGCGCAACAGGATCTTTATAACGATCCCGACCGGCTTCGCCGCCCGGTACGGCGTAAAGGCGGCGGTTGGGAGGAGGTGTCCTGGGCGGAGGCATTTGCAGAAGCCGGCAGTAGAATCGCAGCGATTCAAAAGAAATATGGGAATGATGCGATAGCGGTTTATTATGGTAACCCCACATCTCACAACTACAGCAGCCTGTTGGTCCTGGTGCCCTTTGTCAAAGGATTTAAAACCCGGAATATATACTCCGCAACTTCAGTGGATTCATTGACAAGAATGCTTGTTTCCCTGCTGGTATACGGCAGCCAGGCGTTATTGCCAATTCCGGACATCGAGCGCACGGAATTATTAATGATCATCGGGGCAAATCCAGTCGTATCCAATGGGAGCGTGATGGCCGCGCCCGATTGCAAGAAGCGCCTGATGGAGATCCGCGAGCGCGGCGGAAAGATCTTTGTCATCGATCCCAGACGCACCGAGACGGCAGCTATTGCCGACGCGCATTATTTCATACGGCCTGGCACGGACGCGCTGTTTTTACTCGCAATGCTGAATACCATGTTCAAGGAAGAAATCGCGAATCCAGGTAAGTTGAACCTGATGATTGACGGTCTGGATCGGCTTAAAGAGATTGCTGCGGAGTACCCGCCCGAACGTGTGGCGGATACGGTCGGCATTGCGTCTGAGGACATCAAGGCGCTTGCCCGGGATTTCTTGTCCTCGCCAAAAGCCGTTTGCTACGGGCGAATGGGCACGTCCACCCAGGAGTTCGGAAGCCTGGCAACCTGGCTGGTAGACGCGGTAAATATTGTAACCGGAAACCTCGACCGTCCCGGCGGAGCGATGTTCACCACCCCCGCGGTCGATCTTGTCGGTCTTGCCAAGCTTCTTCGCCAGCCGGGATTTTTCAATCGCTGGCAAAGCAGGGTCAGCGGCCTGCCTGAATTCAACGGAGAGTTCCCGGTGGCCGCTTTGGCCGAGGAGATAGAGACGCCGGGGCCTGGCCAGATCAAGGCATTGGTTACAAACGCCGGGAATCCAATCTTGTCGCTACCAAATGGCAGACGGCTTGATCGTGCATTCGAGAAGCTGGAATTTATGGCATCCATTGATTTCTACATCAATGAAACCACAAGACACGCCGATATAATTTTCCCGCCGACCACTTCGATGGAGACCGACCATTATTCTATACTCGAACATGCAATGGGCATACGCAATACCGCCCACTATGCCCCCGCGCTCTTCCCCAAACCAGAAGGCGCCAGGCATAACTGGGAGATTCAACTGGACCTAATCTACCATATTGAAAGGAACCGCAGCGCGCTGTCATCAGGGCTCGGTTGGATCAAACACTCGGCTCTGTATTTCTTCTCGCCGCAAAGGCAGCTTAACTTCCTTCTCAGGCTTCGTCCGTATAAGCTTTCAATAGAGAAGCTAAAAGAGTTCCCTCACGGAATTGATTTAGGACCGCTTGAATCCAGAATAGATAAAGTCATTAGCACTCCCAACCGACGCATCAATCTCGTTCCCGAAATTTTAACCGGTGACCTGGAGAGACTTCAGAAAAAGCTCGGTCCGGAAGAAAGTTTGAGCGAAGGAGAGTTTCTGTTAATAAGCCGCAGAACCTTGCGGAGTATGAATTCGTGGATGCATAACAGCCTCCGCCTGGTTAAAGGAAAAAATCGCTGCACCCTGATGA
The DNA here is from genome assembly GCA_030616835.1 of Deltaproteobacteria bacterium. Taxonomy (GTDB): domain Bacteria; phylum Desulfobacterota. The sequence goes on from JAUWWP010000214.1 coordinate 3,957, forward strand.
TGAGTCCCGAGGATGCGGACCGAAGTGGTCTTGAGATGGGCCAGCAAGTAATCGTCACTTCCCGGGTCGGTGAAATCAGGGCCCCGCTGGAAGTTACCGACGAAATGATGCCCGGAGTTGTCAGCCTCACATTCGGGTGGGGCCACGCCCGCGAGGGTTCGATGATGTCCGTCGCCAGAGAGCATGCCGGGGTAAGCATGAATGATATCACCGATGAGTGCCTCTACGATAAAGTGTCCGGTATCTCAGTCCTCGATGGAATACCCGTCACGGTATCGCCTGACACTAAGGATTAGAGAACTAAAAATAGGAAGGGTAGGGGGGCAGGACCTCACTTACTAACATAAGGAAAAGGTTAAGGGTGTTGGCGAAGAGCCCTTCAATTAAAAGTCAATAGCCAAGGTCCGGCCCTGATTATCTCCCTTAAAGATTCGACCCCCTACCATCCTCATAGATAAATAGCAAGTTGCAACAACTCCACATGTAAACCCAAGCACCAAAAGAAGTATTGGCTTTAATAACTTTTTCATAATATTAAATACCTCCTATTTCTTAACAAGGGGGATGGTGATTATTAGCAAGTCCAAAAATCAGAACCCTAATAGGTGACTATTCCCTGCTACTCCCTGCCATTCCCTGTTTAATATGGACAACGCCCGTTTTATCTTCAATCTAATCTGCGGCATCATTTGCTCATTTGTCAAGATCAAAGATTTGACCCCCGAACCTCTCTAGTAATGATATATTATAAAAGCTAAAAATTTAAGGTTCTGTAACAAATACGGTTGGTACCGGAATATTTAAATATATATATTTATTTCTCTATTTTATGTCAAGTGAATAGATATAAAAGTATATTTTAAAAAAACATAGAAGTTCTCATGGAGAAGTAGTTGATTAAGTATTTACAGGAGGAAAGAACAATGTCGGAAGCAAAGCCAGTAACTGTTGCCCTTCTGGGCGCAGGGGTAAGGGGGGAGCTAAACCTCGGCACACTCATAAGAGAGCGGCCCGACCTCATCAAGATAATCGCGGTGGCCGAGCCACACGACGGAAGGCGCGAACAGTTTGTAAAAAAGTATGGCGTACCGAGGAAAAACGCCTTCGGGGACTGGAAGGAACTCCTTGATCGGCCCGTGCTCGCCGATGCCGCCATTAATGCGCTGCCATGCCGCATGCATTTCAAGTCCACCATGGCGGCCCTGGATGCGGGCTATCACATTCTCCTTGAAAAGCCCATGGCCCTCTCACCCGGCCAGTGCGTGGTCTTGACCGAGTCGGCACGAGAAAAGGACCGCGTCCTGGCCGTGTCCACCCAGGACCGCTACAACAGTATCTACACCAGGGTCAAGGATCTGCTAGACGACGGGATTGTGGGCAGGCTCATGAACATTGATTGCGCAGAGAACATCGGATATTGGCACTTCATCCTAAGCT
>JAUWWP010000564.1 GCA_030616835.1 Deltaproteobacteria bacterium
GCTATTCCTTGCCATTCCTTGCTATTTAAAGTGACCTCAGATCTTCGACAATTTTTTTCAGGGGTTCCCGGTTGATCACCAGGAGGGTAAAGGCACAGATGACAAAAACAATAAAGGCAAGGGCCGCCGTAACTACCGCACATCCGATCATTACGAGTGAGGTAACAATGTCGAGATTGGCCTTTAAGAACTCATAAACAATGGGGGCATATTTTATCACTACCGTTCGGAAAAAAACATCAACCAGTATCCCTCCAAAAACCAGCACTTCGAAAATGGTAGCGGCGTTGAAAGCAATCAGAGATCTCTTTTGATCGTCCGCATCACGGACAAGATTAACTGCTGCCAAAAGAACAAGTACCCCTCCCAGGATGGTTAATATTAAATAGATAACCCCTAAAGACAGGTAGAAGTATAACCAGATGCTTGCCGCCACAGTTAAAATCAGAAATAACAGTCCCATAACTGAGGCAGTATAAGGAGACGGGGTATAAAATAACGAAGGCAGTTCGGTTTTGGTCTTTCCCCCGATCTGCCTTAAAGGATGCCCGGGAGAATAAACCATGATGTGGCCCGACTGCCAGAGGGCAGCAAGCAAGAATAAAAGCCAGGGCTCGATCCTAAGAAACAGGGTTTCCGGAGAGAAGGCAGCCCACCCACCGACCGGGTGAAGACCGACTATCAGGGGAAGGGTAAGGTAACCGATCCGGTCACGGGCAAAAAGGCAATAGATTGCACCCAGAACTATGGAGACCAGCATTACCATAAAGGTAGTCGGGTTAAAAATGTAGTAGGCCATAATTAGAGCGACAGCAAAAAGGATCAGGGAAAAAATCAATGCCTCCCCACTCTTTATCCTCCCGGAAGGAACCGGCCGGTTAGGCCATACCTGCAAATCCCTTTTGCGGTCGGCCCAGTCATTAAAGCTGTGAATCCCTGATACCGAGATCATTACCGTGAGACAGCCTAAAATTATCTTGAGCAAAGGGGGATAACCGTTAAGCGCAATCACTGCCCCTGCCCCAACCATTGTGGGTCCTATTATTAAAATAAGCGGCCGGGTTATCTCCACGAAAGCAATGGTTCTACCGAGTGCCCCTGTTTTCCACCGGGGCGGTCCCATCCGGGTGCCGAATCCTATTGCAACAAGCTCTCCCAGTCTCTGAGCTAAGCCCATTAGTATTTCCTTGGTCATAGTTCCGCTCCTCCTGTTTTGGTTTTTTTAAATACCCTCCTTCATTTTAACTACAATTTGGACATCAGGGAAAGGATTTTCCGGTAGTGTACAACATATTGGATAAAATTTCAAAGAGGTGTATCTTTCGGGTAAAATCTCCTTTACATGGATATAGTTTCATGATATACATAGACAAGCTCTAAATTTAAAGAAAGGAGGAACAATGGGTTTGGCCCAGGAGAAAAAGCAGGAGTTGATCGGCGAATACCAGGTACATCAAAACGATACTGGGTCGCCGGAGGTGCAAATTGCACTGCTGACCGAACGGATCAGTCATCTTACCGAACATTTCAAGGTTCATAAAAAGGATCATCATTCACGCCGAGGGCTGTTCATGTTAGTAAGTCAGCGAAGGAAACTCCTGAACTACCTCAAGAACAAGA
>JAUWWP010000576.1 GCA_030616835.1 Deltaproteobacteria bacterium
GCGATAAGGATGGGGGCCCGGGTGGCCAGCACAATTGTGGTAAGCAAGTCATCGGCAATGCCCGAGGCAATCTTGCCAATGATATTGGCAGTGGCCGGGGCAATAATCAGGAGATTGGACTTTTCCGCAAGAGAGATGTGTTTGATCTCTGATCTCTCAGTGAGATTGAAAAGCTCGGTCGCCACCGGATTCCCGGAGAGGGTCTGGAAGGTAAGCGGGGTGACAAACTGCTGAGCGTTTTTGGTCATTACTACATTAACATTCGCCCCTCCTTTCACCAGAAGACGGGTCAGCTCCGCTGCCTTATAGACGGCAATCCCTCCACTGACTCCAAGAACTATTTCCTTACCTTTCAGCATTTTTGTCCTCTACCTCGGCTACTGCCAGGTTAATTCGTAATTTGACTCCCGCTGAGGTATTCCCCAGATCAATCATGTTATCCCAATCGGAGGCTTCCTTCCGTAGGCCAATTCAATCTTCTCCGCCCCCATTTTCTTCTTATCTCCTTGGGTTATTTGTTCAAAAAGAGAAGTATTATAATGCATCTACCCTAATTCAGATTCCCCTAATTGTCAATAGAACCAAACAAAACATTGATAATTTAGAGCATATTTGATAAGATAATATCAGGGTTGAGAGTAAACTCAGATAATTGAGTAAGGAAATATGAAAGTAGTGCGGGTAGTTCTGGGGATTCTCTTTGAAATTGTTGCCAGCCTGGTGATGATCGGGTGGGGAGTAGTCTATTTAGTACTCTTTCGTATCTATAGATCTCCTGAGATCTACCATTCCTGGGAGAAAGGGGATAAAAACCCGGTTTTGATGATTCACGCCTATTTTCAGAATGCCAGCAACTACTGGCTGATGAAAGCCCGCCTCCGAAGGGACGGCTGGAGCCATCTCTACACCCTAACTTTCTCTCCTCCCTGGGCTTCTATTCCTGTGCTCTCCCAGCAGGTCAAAGCCAGGATAGATAAAATACTGGATAAGACCGGAGCCAAAAAAGTAGACATCATCGCCCACAGCATGGGGGGACTGGTAAGCCGGTATTACATTAAGAAGCTAATGGGGGATAAGAAGGTTTCCCGCCTGATAACCCTGACCTCACCCCTTGCCGGAACATACGCCGCTTACCTGTGGCTGGGAAGCTGCGCCCGGGACATGCGCCCGGGTAGTAAGTTTTTAAAAGAGCTGGATTTCCGGCCAGAGGAGTTCCCCCGGCTTTCCCAGACCGCCATCTATTCTGCTCTCGATGAGTTGATGATCCCCCACCACAGTGCCGCTACCGGAAATAAGGAGATAGATATTTTCCTGCCCTATCGTGGTCACGCTGCCTTTCTTTATTCCCCCAGGGCCTATCAAGAGGTCCGGGAGAGGCTAAAAGCATAA
>JAUWWP010000285.1 GCA_030616835.1 Deltaproteobacteria bacterium
TTCAAATATTCTTTTAAAGTATGATTTGAGCATAAGCAATCGTTTTTATTTTAGCATATTCCTTATCTCTAATCTCCTAAATTTGCCGCTTTTTACCCTTCACCCCCGCTATCTCAACATCTTTTCCCAGCTTGCTTTATCTTATCCCAGTTTGGGGGAATTATCAATCCGCCTCCGCTGAGAGCTTCCTCCTACGCTAAAGCTACGGAGGACAAGATGGCGGGCAGGTTCCCTCCCATCCCGCGTTCACGCGGGAGAGGGGAGGGGAATATAAATGTCAAATTACAAAATCCTCGCCTTCGCAGGCCGACTTAGCCTGAATGGCTACGAAGACTGAGTGCTTCGGCAGAGCAAGGCAAAGTTCAAATCAAATCAATGACAAAATCCTCGCCTTCGCATGCCTAATTTGTCGCTGTTGCTATAAAGGCTGAAAGCTTCGGCGGAGCAGGCAAATGCCAAAAGTGAAAGTTAATTAGTATAATTCGTGAAATTCGTGGTTCAAACCCAATGACCAAATCCCAATCCTCCTCAGGCGGACTCAAATCGCAAAAAGGAAAGTTTTTTCGTGTAATTCGTGGTTCAAACTCCAGGTTAAAATAACTTGACTTCAGGCCAGGGGAACAATTAAGATTAGCTCCGGATGTTGGCTGAGGATGATAGGAGGGAGTCTTAGGGTCAGCTCTTCACTTAGTCACTTAAGGCTTGACAGCATCTCCTTGGAAGTATAAGCTCTAACCATGGCACGGCCATGGAGAATTCAATTTCCTCATGCAGTCTACCACGTCACCGCTCGCGGCAACAACCGCCAGCCTATATTTCTCGATAAGCTCGACAAATCAACTTTCCTCGAGCTTTTAATCGACGGCGTAACTCGCTTTAACCTCCATGTCTTTGCCTTCTGCTTTTGATTGTTGAGACCTAACCCCTCTTTGAAAGGTGGTGAGGACATAAGAAATGAGAAGGTATACAAAGTATATCAAGAAAGCAAAAGATCTGGGTATAAAGGATGCAAAGATTATTCCTGCCGAGAGCATAGTTACTGCTGAATGGGTGAAGCTGAAATGTCAATTTGGATGTTATGGGTATGGACGGAAATTGACTTGTCCACCTTATTCACCGACACCGGAACAAACAAGGAGGATGATAGCGGATTATAAATACGGGCTCTTGCTTCATGGGCATGAATACCCCGACATATGCAATATTGTTTCTGCAATGGAGAGGGAATTTTTTTTGGATAGATATCACCGGGCGTACGGAATGGGCGCTGGTCCCTGTCACCTCTGCGAGAAGTGCTCGAAATTCTGCCGGCATGCTGATAAGGCAAGGCCATCAATGGAGGCTTCTGGAATAGATGTATACAGCACTGTTAGAGCCAATGGATTTCCGATAGAGGTTGTGAAAACAATTACCTCTGAGGTCAATTATTATGGTGTGGTTCTTATTGAATGAGGGGCTATCCAGTAGGGGCAATTCATGAATTGCCCCTACCCTTGAAGGACTTATGAAGAAATTTCAGACAATTTTGGCTTGACAAGGTAAAGAGTATTGACTATAAATATAGAGAAAAATTGAAATATTCGAAGGAAGTGAGGATTTATTAATGGAAAAGAAGATCGTGGTGATTGGGATGGGCTATGTGGGTATTCCCTGTGCCGCCCTCCTGGCCGATGTGAAAGGTTTTGATGTTACCGGGGTGCAGCGCCGCTCGGAACGCTCCGGCTGGAAGATCGAGTGCTTAAATAGCGGTAAGAACCCCTTTGAGGGAGAAGAGCCTGGCTTAAGTGAGCTCATTGCCCGGGTGGTAAAGAAAGGAAGCTTCCGGGTTACCGATGATATCTCGGTCTGCCAGGAGGCTGACACTATTCTAATTGATGTGCAGACTCCCACCGATGAAAATCGCATCCCCCAGTATCTCTCGCTTCGCCAGGTCTGTGCCGGCATCGGCAAACATATGAAAAAAGGTACCCTGGTGATATTAGAATCCACGGTTGCCCCGGGAACCACCCAAAATATCGTCCAGCATATCCTGGAGGAGAATTCAGGGCTCAAGGCCGGGGAGGACTTCTATCTCGCTTTCTCCTATGAGCGGGTGATGCCCGGGAAGCTCATTGAGTATATTGTCAACCTTCCCCGGGTAGTGGGAGGGATTGATGCGAAAAGCACCGAGCTAACGGTTGAGCTCTATCGCCGCATTGTGAAAGCAGAAATAACACCTACCGAATGTCTTACTGCCGAGTTAGCCAAGACCGTGGAAAATGCCTACCGGGATGTAAACAGTGCCTTTGCCAACGAGATGGCCCTGGTCTGCGAGAATATGGGGGTGAATGTCTTTAAGCTCCGGGAGATCATCAATTCCCGTCACGATCGGCATATGCATCTGCCCGGAGCCGGGGTGGGGGGACACTGCCTGCCCAAGGACACCTGGCTGTTGCGCTATGGGCTGGCCGAGTATGGCGTGGAGAATGCGGAGACCGACCTGATCGCCCTGGCCCGCAGGGTCAACGACTCAATGCCCATCCATATGTCCCGCCTGGTGGAGAGGGCTCTGGCCGAGAAGGCCCGGGAGGTAGCCGGATCCCGGGTGGCTATCCTGGGGGTTGCCTATCTTGAGGATTCCGATGACACCCGGAACACTCCGGCTCTTCCCCTGATAGCGGCACTTCAGGCCAGGGGGGCAGAGATGATTGCCCATGACCCCTACGTGAAGAGATTCCCCGAGCTCACCATCCCCTTAACCAGTAGCCTCGAGCAGGCCCTCAAGGGAGCTGACTGCGCCGCTATCGTAACCAAGCATAGACCCTACTACGAGATGGATATTGAGTGGGCGCGGAGCCTAATGCGCACGCCGGTGATCGTGGATGGCCGGAATGTTCTTGTGGCCGATAAGGTTGTGGCAGCCGGTTTCCTTTACCACGGGATCGGAAAAGGATAAGCCCTAAAAGTTCATGGTAGTTTACTTAATATAGGAAAGCCGGGGACTTCGATTCTTATAGTGTCGTAAATACAGATAGATAAATTCTAAGCACTAAGCACCAAATTCTAAACAATTTCAAATGACCAAAAATCAAAATACAAAACACTCCTTTCGACCCCGCCACAGGCGGGGCTCAAGACAAGGTTTTAAACATTTGATATTAGGATTTTGAATTTATTTAGGATTTAGGGTTTGGGATTTAGGATTTATCAGCATAATGGTGAAAGTATCCGCAGATATTTAAAACGCTTAATATAATTATCTCAAGCATCTTATATAATCCTCTCACCGGGTAAGGGAGGGCTGGCGCTGTAGAGCTCATCAATATCAATTACCCCTACCTTAATTCCCCAATATCTCTTTATTCCCTGAAAGCTTCCCTTTACCTGATAGGCTACCGGGTCAGAGGTAATCACCGAGGCGGCTACTTTCTCCGAGAATTTTAGCCTGCCAATAGCTTCACTACTAATCGAGGTTCCGAAAATAAGCTTCCTCCCATCTGCAGGGAACAAGGATAGGAGGGGAATGATTCCGGGATATCCGTCGGTATCAATATAGGCCAGGAACTTTACTCCCATTAGCCTCCGGAATTTTTCGCTAACCGGCACTGGCATTTCTCTCTTACCCTGAAGTTGGGAACCTGCCCTGGGGCTGAGAATCCTCGTCTTTATTAAATCTCCCAGTAGCTTAAGCTTAGGCAGAGGTACTGCGGGTAATACCTCTTTTATCCTGATCACCGCGGCAGATCGAATGCCGGTATAGGCATTATAGCGTAATAGCTCGTTGCAACTAAGCTTATCATAATACTTACCTTTTTTCTGAAATCCCTCAAAATCCCCCTTTACCACCCAGGCCTTTAAATCCCGGGTCATAACCGCTGCTGCCACCTTAGGATTTTCCTCCAGATTCTTCCGGGTCTTCCAGATCATCAGCTCCGCAAAGATAATGGTCTTAGGATCAGCGGCCTCAATGGAAATAATCGGCACAATATTCGGGGTACCCTCGGAGCTAACCGTAGCCAGGAATTTAGGCAGCATCGGCCGGGCAAATGAGGCTTCAGCCTCCGGCGATAATCTATCCTCTCCCACCTGATCAGACAACATTCTCTATTCCCTTTGAGCGGACAACTTCCCTCAGCTCCTCCATCCGTGCGGAAGGGAGTGGCCTTGCTCCCTTCAAGACGAAA
>JAUWWP010000425.1 GCA_030616835.1 Deltaproteobacteria bacterium
ATCATATAATAATTCACAATTAAACTCAATGTTCATGGGGTCTGTTCTTGTTCTTTTGCGATTCTTGATATGACAACTTGTACTCGTTTTCTCAGTCATTTGTCTTCAACCTCTTTTCCCAGCCTGTTTTATCCTATCCCAATATGTGGGCTTAATCAATACTGAATTGCCAGAGGCAATTGTAATAGATTATAGATTTTAGATTGGAGATTGTAGATTCAGATCCCTCCCCATATAAAATGCAAATATTAAATCCTTCGAGACGCCCCGATGCCCCTCCGGGGCGTAGTCCCCTACCCTCCGGCCAGTAAGCCCTCCGGGCTGGAAGCGGGGACGGAGTCCATCGGGGCTCCTCAGGAAATCGGTTTGTTTCGTGTAATTCGTGAAATTAGTGGTTAAATTTCTCCCCCTCCGCTAAAGCTACGGAGGACAAGCCCTCACTCCTTCGACTGGGCTCCCTTCGGCTTTGCTCCCTTCAACTCCGCTCAGGGCATGCAGGGCACGCAGGACCGGCAGGGGAGAGGGAGAAATAGCTAATAGTGTCAGTAACTCTATAACCCCAAAACTCCTTCGCTCCCTAAATTCGTTAAGGCTCTGCTCTTAGAAAATTAGGTACGCTTCCCGTATTTTATTTCTACATCAACCAAGCTAATCTCTACGGGATTTGAATCCATTTATACCTTTTCCAGCAATTCAAAATACCTTTCTCTGGTTATCCCTGCGGTTGTGAGATTGGTTCTTATATGTGATATAGGAACCAACTTGGGACTTGTTTTTATGATCAGGGGCCTCTTTACCCCTGACTTTGTCATGGCAATATGGTCGCCCTTCTGCCTGCTTACCCTAAAACCCTCAAGCTCAAAGAGCTTTATCAATTTCGCATAGTGGATAGGAACAATTTTGCCAGGACTCATCTGATTGATAGCGTCATCTCAATCTTTTCTACCGCCACCGGCTCTCTAGGAACCCATTTTGATGGATCTTCTTCGGAGCGATGATACCCTGCTTCCTCCAGCACCTCCTCGAGAGTCCCCATCCTCTGACACTCCTCAATAAACAACGCAACTGCTTCCTTTAACTCCTCCTCTGCACTCCTGGGGTCGTCTCCAAAGCTTGACACTCCAAGTTCATGACAGATAGCTACATACTGGTCATCCTCTTTGAATATCTCGGCCGAGTATTTAATCTTCGATAACATCTTTTCCTCCTCGTAATATTTATTACTTGCTTAAATTTGAAAGGTCTTCCCCTTCGAAAAAATTAGGGGCGCTTCCCATATTTTATTTCTACATCAACCAAGCCAATCTTTACGAGAAAATTATGGACACTCCCATATTTTAATACTAATCCTCCGCCCCTATGCCCACTTAATCTGGCCTGTTTCTATACATGTTTCCAAAAATCCCCGAACTGCCCGTCCATCGCTTAATTGCAATGCACTTTCAGTTGTTATCCAGATTTCTGTCTTCTCAATCTTCATAAATACAAGTGACAGTATCGGTTTTCAGTGTTGGTAACCCCTTAACTTCAGTGTTAGCAATTCTTTAACTCCCAAACTCCTTCACTCTCTAACTTCGTTATGGCTCTGCTCTCTTGATAACTTCAATCGCATCAAAGTCTCCGTCATATGAATAGATTTCATCAACACCATGATTTTTCATAAAAACAGCATTATAGGCGTCAATGTAATCAATATTTTTTCTACTGTAAAGAACAAGGGCATCTACAATAATATCTTTGTCAGGGATATATAGGTTCTCAGTGCTGACTATAATAGAAATTTTTTCAACGATGTCGGCCTTCGGCACCTTGTAGTAAGACAAAAGTATCCATGCCAGTTCAGCAATTACCATCCCGGATGTCGCAATCGCTATTTTGCCTTCAATCGCATTTTTAAAGATTTCTCTGCACTTATCATATCTTGAAGGGTCGTCTTTGGTCAGATACCTGAGGAATATATTTGTATCAATAAATTTTTTCCTCATAGCCTACTCACCTGTTACTGCTTTCTTAGCAATTCTTTTTTTAACTTCTTCCCTGACCTTATGGAAATCTATAGGTTTTTCCTTATCAGATATCCTTATCGAGCCTCCAATATCGAGGATATTACCCTTTAGAGGTTTAATGACAGCCTGATTACCCTCAACAACTATAATGAGCTTTTCGGATGGTTTCAGGTTTAATGCCTTCCTCACCTCTTTTGGCACCGTCACCTGCCCCTTTGATGTTAGTATTGCAATAGGCATATTATCCTCCTTTTTTATATTTTCTTACATTATATAATATATCTTACATTTATTCAAGTTTATTCCGTTAGCGGGTGGAGAGGGGGGTCAGGTCTTGCATTCATACATTTTGCCTCTTCCCTTCCTTCTCGTACCCTCTCTTCCACATTCGTAACTGCCGGCTCACCGCCGCATAATATACCCCCAAATACTCCGCGGAAAATAGGCCCAGCGCCTGTTTTATCTTCAATTCAACCTGCGACATCATTTGCTCATTTGTCAAGATCAAAGATTTGATAATCATATAAAGGGCACCTCCCTCTCATTACCAAAAAGTGATAAGGTAATAAGAGAGGTAACGAGAGAGGTCAAACCAAAAAGGAGGTGCCAAGATGAGATTATACACGGGAATTGATCTACATTCAAGTAACAGTTATTTAGGGATAGTGGATAATAAGGATCGGGTGGTATACAAGGGTAAGCATCGGAATGACCTGGGAGGGATTTTAGGCGTTTTGGAGCCTTATAAGAAGGATATTGTGGGAGTGGTGGTTGAATCTACCTTTAATTGGTATTGGTTGGTAGACGGATTAATGGATGAGGGTTATCGGGCACATTTAGCGAATCCCTCAGCAATCAAGCAATACGAGGG
>JAUWWP010000239.1 GCA_030616835.1 Deltaproteobacteria bacterium
AAATGTCCTGGTTACCGCTGGTTACATCAATGAAGAGCCCTTACGCAAGCTGTGCAAGGTTACTGACGGAGCAAATGTAGACCTTAAGGGATTCACCGATAGATACTACCGGGAGGTTTGTTTCGGCAGATTGAAGCCGGTACTTCGCTGCCTGGAGATAATGAGGGAGGAAGGGGTGATGGTGGAAGTAACCAATCTCATCATTCCTACCCTGAACGATGATTTCTCTTTGATCGAGAGGATGTGTGGATGGATCGTTAAGGAACTGGGGGACGATGTTCCTCTTCACTTCTCCCGCTTCTCCCCGAGGTACAAGCTCAAGAGCCTCTATCCCACCCCGGTAGCTACCCTGAAGAAGGCCGCTAAGGTAGCTAAGCAGGTAGGGCTCAAATATGTCTATATCGGCAATGTTCCCGGCCACGAGGGTGAGGATACCCTCTGCCCCCAGTGTGGGCGGGTGGTGGTGGACCGCAGTGGATACCGGGTGAATGCCTTATTTATCAGCGACGGTCAGTGCCAGTTCTGCAATCAAAAGATAGCGGGGGTATGGCAGTAAACTTGGTCTTTTCGAGGAACCGTAATTTTATCAAAATGCGTTAATATAAGCGTTTAATTACCATAATATCTAATATCAAAATGCAAAAATCAAAATGACATATCAGAATGTAAAATATCTTAGTCTTAATATTTTTGAATTTTAATCTGTAATTTTAATATTTGATTTTTGATTTTTACACTACCAATTTGGATATTCACGCATAATCTGGGTTTAATTTAACCGAGGAGGATACAGTGCAAAAAAGGAACTGTTCTCGAAGGGAGTTCTGGAGGGATCTATTTAAGAGGTTTTCCCTTCTGCTCCTGGGGGCGGCTTCGCTTAAACGCTCCGGGAAAACTGCGGCAAAAGAAGCACAATTTTATAAGAGAGGAGACCGCTGGGCAGGATAATCTGAAGGGTTCGAGGGTTCCCGGGGTCAAGGACTCCAATATAATGTCAAATGTCAAAGCTCAAAGTCCAAATGAAACCCAAAGCTCAAATGACAAATAAATAAAAAATCTTCTTGTCCTGAGCTTGTCGAAGGATTAACATTTAGTCATTTGGCATTCATTTGACATTTGGATTTTGGCATTTGAACTTTTCCTAGTTGAATCCTTTTTAATTAAAAGGGAAAAATATGAAGAAGTCATCTAAATTAATTACGCTCAGCATAGCCATACTAACAGTTCTGATCATTGTTATCCTTCTCAGTGTCTTCAACAAGGAGAAAAAGGAAGTGGTAATTGAAGCGGAGCAGGTAAAGCCCAGGCTAATCCAGCAGCCGGTGGTTGCCGGGCGATTCTATCCGGCCAGCCGCGAGCAACTCTCCTCAATGATTAAGCTCTACCTGTCTGCTGCCTCGCTAATTGATCTCGAAGGGAAGCTTCTGGGAATGATAGTCCCTCATGCCGGGTATATCTACTCCGGGCCGGTAGCCGCCTATGCCTATCGCCAGCTTGGAACTCGAGACTACCAGCGGGTAGTGGTCATCGCACCTTCCCATTATGCTCCCTATCCCGGGGTCTCCGTTCTGGAGATGGAATCATACCAGACCCCACTTGGCTCTATCCCTATTGACCGAGAAGCGGTAAGGGCACTCATTGCCAGCCGGGACTGGATAAGCTATGAGCCCAGACTTTACGAAAAGGAGCATTCCCTGGAGGTTCAGCTTCCCTTCCTTCAACAAACCTTAAGTGACTTTAAACTAATTCCCCTAATTATGGGAGACCGTTCACCCCAGTTGTGCCGGGAACTGGCCGGGGTTCTCCTCGAGACCCTGGGTACAGAAGGGGTTCTCTACTTAGGCAGCTCCGATATGTCCCATTATTTTCCCTATGATCGGGCCAAGGAGATGGACAGATTGACTCTGGAGAAGATGAAGTCCCTGGATACTCAGGCACTTTTTCAACTTCAGATTGAAGGGAAAACCCAGCTCTGTGGCCTGGGGCCGGTAATAACCCTGATGGAGCTCTTCCAGAAGCTCGGGGGAAGCAAGGTTAAGGTCCTTCATTACGCCAATTCCGGAGATGTTACCGGAGATAAGAGCCGGGTAGTGGGATATGGGGCAGTTGCCTTCCTCCTGCCGGAGGGTAAGATAAGGAAAGAAGATTGAAAAGATCGAAAAAATTACTCATCCTGGGTGGAACTGCATCGGTAGTTCTCCTCATTGTTATTATTATCAGTATCCTCATCCCGGAGAAAAGGGAAGTAAGGGAGGCGGGTCTCAACCCCTCTGATCAGAAGATTCTTCTCCAAATTGCCCGCCGAACCGTGGTGCAGTATGTTCAAGAGAGAACTGTTCCTGAGATTGAGGTTACCTCCCCCGCCCTGAAGCAGATAGGAGCATCCTTTGTTACCCTGAAGAAAGATGGGCATCTGCGGGGCTGTATCGGCCATATTATTGCCCGAGTGCCCCTCTACCATTGCGTTCAACAGATGGCGGTGGCTGCCTGCAGCCAGGATCGGCGATTTCCTCCGGTTAGACCCCGGGAGCTAAGCCAGCTAAAGTATGAGATCTCCGTACTCAGTCCGCTGAAGGAAGTAAAGGATATCTCGGAGATTGAGGTGGGAAGGGATGGGCTTTACCTTCGTAAGGAAGCTTTTTCCGGGCTTCTCTTGCCTCAGGTAGCAACCGAGCAGGGATGGGATCGGGATGAGTTTCTGATGCATACCTGCCGTAAGGCAGGCCTCCCTACTGATGCCTGGAAAAGCGGGGCCGAGCTCTATCGCTTTCAGGCCCAGATATTTTCTGATTAACCAAAATTTTGAACCACGAATTTCACGAATTACACGAAACAATTTTCCCTTTTGGGATTTGGGATTCAGCCTTCGTAGCCACTACGGCGAAGTAGGCTTTGGTCATTGGGATTTGGTCCGCCGGAGGCGGACGGGAGGTAATGAAGATGGATATATCGAGACGATTCTTTCTTAGATGCTTGGAAGCGGGCTTTTTGGCATTAACTCTGCCGTTTCGCTTAGCCCTTGCATCAGGTAGGGCCTGCTCTACTCTCGTAATCGGGACGACTGAAGAGGTGATCGCCGAGGGATTACCTAAAGGGACATCAGCGGAATCAATCGCCAGAGCCGTTCGTCGGACCGCACTGGCGACCACTGATTTTAGCTGGCTCAAAAAAGGCGATATGGTTATTATCAAACCAGTCTGTAATTCGGGCAATGAGTACCCATCCACTACCTCCCCCATTGCGGTGAAAGCCATTGCCCGTCTCCTTCGGGAAAAGGGGGCTGGCCGGGTCCTTGTTTGTGATAAAGCTGGAATCGCACATGTCAGACAGTGGGCCAAAGGAGTAGAGGGTTCTACCCGGGAGCTCATGGAGAAAAATGGGCTAAAGCGAGCTGCGGTGGAAGGAGGGGCGGAGGTAATCTGCTTCGAGGAGATGGGATGGGATGCTTATTATTCCGAGGCTCCCGTTCAGGGTCCTCACTGGAAAGATGGTGTATTTTTACCTAACATCCTTCGCCAGGCGAACCACATTGTCCTCCTGCCCAGGGTCAGCCGCCATATTA
The DNA here is from genome assembly GCA_030616835.1 of Deltaproteobacteria bacterium. Classification (GTDB taxonomy): domain Bacteria; phylum Desulfobacterota. Next base: position 3,563 of record JAUWWP010000239.1, read on the forward strand.
TTGCCGGCAACACTTTAGGGTTAAAGGCCGGGGTGGGTTGGATCCGGGATGACAGTCGCATGCAGTTGCACCGGGACGCCAAAACCTTTCATGAGAAGATTGTCGAGATCAACAGCCTCCCATCCCTCAAGAACAAATTAAGGCTAATCTTAACCGTAGGTAACAAGGTGCTCTCAACCTCCGGGCCGGATGATGGGTATGTGGCCGAACCGGCCACTGGCCTTGTGTTTGCCTCTAAATCCATCGTCGCCCACGACATGGTTGCCCTGGCCTGGCTCCTGTGGGCGAGAAAGTATACTACCCCCAGGCGATCTCTGATATTCGATCCCTACGAAATCTCACCAAACCTCTTGAACCGCGCCTTCGTGGCCTGGAAATGGGGACTGAAAGAAATGAGAAAAGCCGAAGAGCTCGAGAAGTTTGAGGTAGAGACTATCTGGGATGATCCGGTTTTGTATCGCGGAATGGAGATCTTCGGGGGCATCCCGAAAGTTAAATTCAAAGACCTCAAAAAAACCATACCAAAGGACTTGATGAGTTTTTTCCAATCCAGTCTGGCATTACCGTTATAGGACAGGCAGATTGAACCACGAATTACATGAATTACACGAAACAAACCGATAAGGCGATACGTATAATATGTAGGTCGGGCATCTTGCCCGACTTCCTGGATTTTAGAGTGGGGGAAACTCCACCCAGAAAGGAGGTTCAAGATGAAGATTGGGATAAGGGCCAGCAGGAAGAATAGGTATGAGGAGTGGCCGCTCCGTCAGGTAGCGTTCATCGGCGCCTTAAAGCTATTGCTGGTAGCCGAAGGCATTGTGATATTGGCAGGGCATGGCCTTATCCATGTAGGCATATTGCTTTTGCTCTGGCTACTGTCTTACCCGGTGATACATTTTGGTATGTGCAGAAAATGTTGCTATTATGGTCGCCGGTGCCCGGTGCCCGGAGAGGGAAACCTGGTGCATCTTCTTTTCAAGAAATCAGAAAAGCCGGCAGGCGTCTTCGGCTTCCTGCTCGCCGTGCTGACTTATGTGATGCGCTTTGGATACCCGGTCTATTTTCTTGTTAACTACGAATACAACTGGATATTCCCCACGATCTATTATGCTACCATCCTGGTGTTTTTCCTGATTTTAGGGCGATTCATCGGCTGCCCAAACTGCCAGAAGGTAGAGTGTCCCATGAATCCGGA
>JAUWWP010000387.1 GCA_030616835.1 Deltaproteobacteria bacterium
AGGGTTATATTCCTTTACATTGCAGTTCCTTGATCCCCAACCGGTGTGGTACCAAGAGTTGTTCACATAAGCAGGCCCGTCATAAGCGCCCTTCGGGCCATAATCCTTGATCCCCAATGCCCAGGGACGGTATCCACCCCAAACCTCTTGCGCAGATAGTGTGTATCCACCGGCGGTCGAAGCGTACCAAGCACCTATCGGAGAGCCACCATATAAAATAATTTCACCTCGCGTAGCGTCGACCGCTTGATGCCAGGCAACGTCGTAGCCACTACTTTTGCATGCGAGGGGGCAGTAAACCTGAGCATTTTGATTCGGCTGAATACTCCTTGTTCCGTTCCCAGTCTGATAAAGCGCATAAGTCCGAGCTGCCACCGCTTGCGCCTTGAGAGCATGCGCTGGCCAGGAACGAGGCATCTCCCATATTCCCTTTACGTACTCCTCCAAACCCACCCACTCGTCTATATATCCACTTTGGCAGTATCCACTGCGACAGTTCCATTCAGTCGAGCCAACAACATGGATCTGCGAGGCTGCGGAATAGTTACTCGTAATTGAGATGCCTGTATAGTAGGCGTTGAGTATCTCGGTATATGACTGATTGGCTTTAGCCCTACCATAAGCCCCGTACTGGCTCATCCCTACCCGGTGGGGATAACCGTAAGTAGCAACCATGAAAGCCGGTGTGAAGCTTGGATTCGGCAAAGGTTCTGAGAGCGGCTCACTCTCACCGACCGTCTCGCTTCCGGCAGTAGCAGCGAACTTTGCCAGAATTAACTGCTCCTGCTTAGCGGTGAGGCCTTTGATCGACGCTTTAACCTGCGTCAGCTGAGAAGAAGTAGAAGAAAGTTGTCTCTGACTGTATGCAACGTAGGCGGAGTACTGACTCCTTAAATCGGCGAGGTCGTTGCGTAGCTCCTCCGCTTTAGCTTTATTCTCTTTAAAGGTAGAGATCTCCCCGGTCAAGACGCTAATATTCTCTTTTAGAACGCCGAGATTATCCTGATAATACTGAAGCTGTCTGGTCGAGTCGAGGAAGCTATCGGCAGAGAAGACGACCTCAAAAGGGGAAACCCGACTCTGCTTGTAAAACTCCCTAATAAGGGTGTTCCGGGTTGTCTCCCATTGCTTGAGGGTCTTCTCTCGCTCGGAAAGCTCTTTCTCAATCTTGGCTAAGTCTGCTTCGGCCTCTTCAAGTTCGGCTGATACCTGGGCGAGGGAGTAAGAGGCTGAAGTGATCGCCTGGGCGAGTTGCTCCTTTTTCTTCTCCAGATTGGCCAGCTGCTGCTTCTGTTCGTCTAATTCCTTGGTAACATTTTCAAGATCATCAGCGCGAATCAGACCAACAGAAAGGACGGAAGCGAGGAGAATTAAGCTGAAGATGAGAAGTTTACGCATTGTCTCGGGCAGTTGCTCCTTATAAGGCGCTAAAGCAACCTTGTTACTTCGTAATATTAAGTTTATCAAAAAAAGAACCCCCACTCACGGAAACCCATGAGCTGGGTATTGCTCATTCACCGATGACCTTCGAAGGATCATCGAAGTCGAAGTAGGCTGGATCAAGTTTCTCCCGGTTCTCATCCACGAACCAAGGGTATATGAGTCCGTCTTTATCGAAGATACCAATCCGCCAATCCCAGGAACCATGGCTCTTCGACCAACGGGTGTTACCCCTGGCAACGCCATCGATCTGCTCAACTCTCACTCGGAGCCCACATACCCCGGCTATTGAAACACCAGGGACGATCGTAGCACTGCGGAGTGAGCACCCGTAATCAAATTCGGCGATAGAGTGCGCCGCGATACTCAGCGTAATTGTTTCGGCTTGTCCCTCTTTGCATACCCGAGGCGAGAAGAACGAGGACCGGCCTATCGGGCAATCCGTGTAGGACAGCGTGATAGAATGCGCGCTGTCCCCGTCGTTTCTGATGTAGACGGCTTAAGTGATAAACTTACGGTCCTCGTCGTAGGGGGGAACCAGGCGCATGCGCAAGTCAAGGTCCTCGAGTGCTCGGCCGAAATTGGCAGTAAGCCGATCGATTTCAGCTTGCCTCGCAGCCTCTCTGTCTATCCGCTCCTGAACGGAAATAATAGCGGACCAACAAGCAAAGAGAATGAGTACAGTCAGGGCAAGGGCTGCCAGTGTTCCGCAGATCTTCCCAATGTCTATGACCGGCCTAAGTTCGGTCTCGTCCTCGTCATCACCATAATAAGAAGCGTAGGCCTCCTCATAAACAGCACCGCATTCGCCGCAGGCCTTCTGATCAACCTCCATCATGGAGCCGCATTCAGGGCACTCTCTAAAGAGAGCAGCCCCGCAGTTCACACAATAGGAAACGTCTTGATTAAGATGACTGCATTCCGGACAAAGCACCGCACCCGGAATACGCGTCGGACGACTGCAATGGGGACAGGGTACTATCCCCTTCTCCGCCGGTTGAGGGAAGTGATATCCACAACCCTTACAAACGATTTCAGCCACCACAACCTCCTGAAGATTTAATGTTCTAAGCTATAGGATATCATAGACCTGTTGGGATTGCAACACCCTCACTATGCTGAGATAACTTTGAGGTGGGAGGTTGACGAACTCTGTTCAAAACCTATAAAATGAGTCCGCGATGAAAATCTTCATCCTATCGCGTCAAACGCGACTGGGGCCTGCCTGGATCTTGCTGAATATTCTATTAGGACTACTGCTCCTCCACCTTACTTCTTTACCCATCTTTGCCGCCATCTGTCTTCCCGGCCAATGTACTACAATCTATGGAGGATGCGGCGTCGATACTGCCATTGGTTGTCTTCCCGTTAATCTGGAAGATGTGGGGGCTTTTCTCTTCGGAATAGCGGTGGAGATACTGGGACTGCTCGCTCTAATCATGTTCGCCATCGGCGGCTACCAGACGATGATCGCCGGTGACAATCCCGATGTTCTCCAAGAGGGAAAGGCAAAGATGACCGCCGCCATCACCGGATTCTTCTTCCTCTTGCTTTTTGTCGTCATCATCCGTATGATAGGGATAGAGATACTCGGGATAACGCCCTTGTGGGACGTTATCTAACCAAACTTTGATTGAAGGGAGGTGAAAACTGCCTGAGCAAGATGAAAATTATTGAGAAGATCAGAGATAGGGCTTTCCTTATCGCTCTCCCCGCTTACGCGGCGATCACCGATCCTTTCGCCGGGTTGGGGGAGAACCCCTGCGTTATTTTGGAAGGGGTGGTAAACTTCGTCCTGGGTGTTGTCCTCTTCGTTGCGGTTGTCTTTCTGTCCAGTGGGGG
>JAUWWP010000151.1 GCA_030616835.1 Deltaproteobacteria bacterium
AGGGCCGGGCCCACAGAGAGGTTGGATCCAACGCCAATATAATCCTCTTTTCGGAGAAGATCGGCCACCAGGATTTTCTCTCTGATATTGCCGGCAAATACAAGGTCAGTATCCTTGCCCTGGGTGGAAAGCCATCCGTGTTAAATGTGGAGTATTTCGTTGATAATCTAAGAGAAGAGAGCATTCACCTGGGCCGTTCCTTCTACGCCTTCAGTGTGGTTGACTTTGACCCCCACGGCTGGATCGTCCGCAACTCATTCATCGATGATCTAAATTTCTACGGGGTGAGAAACATAAGATTGTTTGACCTGGTTAATCCCGATATGCTCACCTCTCGAGAAATTGAATTATCAAAATACCGGATCCCTCAAAAAGAAAGGGAGCGTATTACAAATGATCGATGGCTTAAAGAGGTCGGGAAGAAAAATTACAAAAATATGAAATATCTCATCGAACGAAAAAAGGTAAAGAGAAAAACCACCACGGTCCTTTACGGCCTCGAGGCAGAAGCGATATCTTCAAAAAGGATGATGGAAAAGTTGGAAGAGGTAATGGTTCCCATCCTGGGCAAAAAGGAGGATTACCTCAAAGCATACGAACTTGAACAATTGAACGAGGCAATCAAGCGACTTATCCTTTACCATCTAACAGGAGGTTAAAAGGAAAGGTAATCGGTGATCAGGTAATCGGTAATCGGTAAATCTGAACCCTTCACCCTGTCATTCTGAGCGGAGCGAAGAATCTCTCATTGTTGCTCAGGGCAGGCTTCGTGAAGAATTGCCTTTTACTGATAATCGATCACTGATCACTGATTGTCAATAAGGAGACCAAAGATGTCTAACGATGACTTCATCAGTTTTTACGCGATCAAAAATATATCCCCCGGAAGGAGAAACTAAAATCAGCCACCAAAGCCCTGGAAAAACTCATTGAAAGATTCAATGAGGAGATAAAAAAGGTTATCTCGGATGCGGCAGAGATAGCAAAAGACGACAGAAAGAAAACGATCCTCCCCCGGCATATAGAAGCATCCCTGGAGAAGAACCTGGGAAAGATAGAGCTCACCTGGCAGGAATTGTTGGAAGAACTCCTGAAACAGAAACCAACAGACCTCGGCCATATATCCGAAGGAATAGCCATCTATCTCAGAAAACAAAAATGAACCCCGTTTTGTCATCCCGAGGGAGCCCTCCGCCTGTCATTCTGAACGGAGCGGAGTGAAGAATCTTCATACGAAGTGAGGGGATAAACCATAATGAACCAGGAAGACCTTATCAAGGCACTCTCCCACTATCTTTTTCTCACTCAAACCGAGACAAGAGAAGCCCTGGAATTTGCAATCCGGAGAATAGCAAAAGACCTAAAAAAGGGAGAAAGAATCTATATCCGCAATTTCGGATCCCTACACCGAATAAAAAGAAAAAGGAAAAGGGTCCGAAATGTACAAACAGGGGAGCTAATGATCATCCCCGAACACTACACCGTGGAATTTCGTCCCTCAACGACGCTCCTGGACAAAATAAGGTAGAAAAACAGATCCCCCCGGGCTCCCTGGTCTTTGCCCTTCTCGAGAATGAGGTTAGTTTTCTCGCTAAATTCGTAACACGATTTTTCCCGCTCGGAATTATATGATTTTTCTTAAAGCCTGTAACTGTAATTATAGCAAGAAATTACCATATCGTAAAAAAACCGGTTGCTTCCCATGGGAAGTGATCCCCTGTGATCAACTTGTTTAAATTCGTGTTACTGAAAAGTGCTCTATTATATGATTCACCGGTTACGGTCGCTTCGGTGCGGGTAAATTTTTCCAATTACTGAAAAACCCCATTCTATCACGATAACAGCCAAAAAACAGGCATTCACGCCCACCAGGGCACGATCACATTTCCCAAAATCGCGATTCTCTCGGACATTATGCCTCACGCTCTACAATCGTGCCCCCACGATCCTGAAAACCCCAAAAACAGCCCTTTTTTTGCACCTTCTCCCAAAACCCCCATTTTTGACCCTAATTTTGTTATCGTGCCAGGACGGTCGCGAATGTGCCCACCCCCGTGTGCATCCTGGCCAGGCTGCCCAAATAGACAAATCTCCCAAACCCCACCGAAAATTCCACCCCTAATTTCACAAACATTCCCATTATTTCACGAAGTTAAAAAATTAATCTTGACAAATCTATCCGTATGGTTTAAATAATAGGCTATATTGGTAAGATTATTTGTTGGAGGAGAAACATGGGAAAAGGGAAACAGCGATTGAGTGCTATAGGCATGATCCTTGCTTTTATTATTATTCTTGCCTGTCTCGGTATTTCTGTTTGTCTGAATCTTAGGGTGTTTTGTCTCCTGAAAGAATCCAATACGATTTCGAAAGTTGTAATAGCCACAAGTAAGATGTTCACCTCCATTGGTATAGACATTCTCTTAATGGGTGTAGGTATATTACTTGCTGTTATTTCTATTGTCGCAGCCCTTGCATATCCTGTATGGAAAGATTGGAAGACGTGGAAAAATGAAATCGAAGCTCTAAACAAAGTTGGAATTGCAAAGGCGTATTTTACTCAAGGAGATATTAAAGAGGCTTCAAAGGTTCTTAGATCTGTAGATGAGAAGTCTAATTATGAAGTTTGTTTTATGAAGGGGAAAATTGAAGCTAAAGAAGGAGAATATAACAAAGCACTCGATCTTTTTAATAAAGGTTTAAAACTTCCTAATTGTGAAGAAAAGGAGAAATTTTATTTATGGAAAGGTAACATTATATTTGAAAGAGCAAAAGAATTAGAGGAAAGTAATCTCAATGCTGCAATATCTTTATTCGAAGATGCTGAGAAACTATATAAAAAGGCTATTGCAGAGCGAGAAAATTTTGCTATAGCCCACAATAACTTAGCACTTGTATTAAGACACCAAGATGAGGTTTCCGAAGTTGATAAAGTTTCCGAAGCTATTAGTGAATTGGACATAGCTTTAAAGTATGATCCTCATATCACCACATCCTATTATAACAAAGCCTGTTATTATAGCTTAAAGAACAATGTGTCTGAGTCGTTGAAGAATTTGGAAGATGCCATAAGGCAAGATAGTAAATATTTAAAGACGGCACTTGAAGACCGAGATTTTTTAAACATTAGGAATACTCAAGATTTCAAAGGCTTTATAGAAAAAATGGCAAAAAAACACTTGACAATGTGCAAGAATTATGCTATAATAGAATATAGAGGAGAAGAATAGATGGACAAAAATTTCATTTATTTAATTCACGAGGACAAACCAAAAGGACTTTAATACCGATCTTCTTTCAATTCTTCAAAGCTTCCCTTTTCGATTTAGGTCGTAAGTCCTCGCCCATCTCCATTAGGTGGGGTTTTAGTTTCTTTACCTAACGGCCCCCAGTCATAGTCAGGTGGGGAGCTCTGAAGTTTTTTGTGTGTCTGCCCTTCCTGCCACCTTGCTTCCTTCTAAGGTAGAAAAACAGATTATTCGTGCAGATTCTGCCCCATCAACCATCTATCTCCAATCCAATATCTTCATCACGATCCAGGTCTCTTCCCATCACGCACTCATAAACTGTTTTTCTTTTATTTGTAATCCCCCCCGCACTGCTTGAGACTAATCCCCTCTGCCGAATCCAAATTTTATGCTTACCAAATGATGGGGATTAGTCTCAAGCAGTGCCCCTCCCCTGGCATCACAACGCCCCCTGGCCTTCGCCCCCCCTAAATCGGGCTCCGGCTATCGGTAGCCTAGTTATGATACCAGGGTTACGGTCGCTTGCCGATAATGCGAGATTATGTCACATTTCCCCATTGTTTATTATGGTAACACCGGTTTATTATTTCCTTATGTTCTTCCAGCTAATTAATGTCTGGCCTGGAAATGTGCACATAATCTGCATTATCCGCATTTGCCTTTACAGGTATTTGTCTCCCTGCAACCCATGTTTTTTCAGCTAAGCACCGTTTCATCCCCACCACTGTTTTCTATTTTTCGTCTCTGCGGGTAGGACGGCAACACGCTCCCTTTCTGTCTATCCAAGTTTTTCTTAATCCGGATGAGCCCGATTTATCCCCCCCCCTCGCGAATACCAAGTTTCGCCGGTCAAATCTCTGGTGAGAAGTAAATATCCCCTGGTTTTTGCTCCCTCCCCAAGAAAAGGAAGGAAAACAGATTATTCGGCTCAAGTTTCTTCTACGACAAATATCGCTTCCCATACAGCCTCATAAACTGTTTTCCTTTCATTTATATCCCGCCCCTGGCACACCACAACGCCCCCCGGCTGTCGGCCCCCCCGGTCCCTCTGGCCATCGTATGCTCGGCTGTCACGGTTTTTGCAGTATCTTTCGGACCAACCAGAGTCTTCCCCCATACGCAAAAACCGCGCCAGCCTTGTCTCACATCACTCCGTCCCCTTTCCATCCCGGATATCCCCCAAATTATTTCAAAAAACCCTTGACTTTTTCCTTAACATCTATTATAATATTAGTAAGGAATCTTAAATAAGGTAAGGAGAACAAAAATGTATCCAGCCACTTTAACATCAAAGGGGCAGATTACAATCCCTGTATCTGTCCGTAGAGTGCTTGGTCTGAACACCGGAGACAAGATAGATTTTGTCTTATCCCGGGATAGGATTGAAGTCCTCAAACTGGGAAAGGTGTCTGACTTCTACGGATCTATCAAAGTAGAAGGCGCTCAGGACTTCAGGCGCATTCGTGAATCTGTAAAGAAAAAAGTAGCAAAAAGGATAGTTGATGAAAACAAATAGATTTATCGACACCAACATATTCATCCGCTTTCTTACAGGCGATGTCCCCAAAAAGGCAAAGAGAGCAAAAAAGATTATAGAGCGTTTAGAGAAGGGGGAAATAAAAGCGGAGATATCCGACCTGGTGGTTGCCGAGTTGGTCTGGGTGCTGGAATCTTTTTACAACCTACCGCCAAAGAAGGTTGCAGAAAAGGTCTCATATATCGTAAGTCTTCAGGGTATCAAAATGCTGAATAAGAAACTAACCCTCGATTCTCTTGTAGATTATGTGAATAAAAAGGTCGATTTCGTTGATGCCTATAATGCCAATTATATGAAACACCACAAAATATCTACCATCTATTCCTATGATGGTGATTTTGACAAACTCGGAATGCACCGTATCGAACCATAACAGTAAGAGGTCAAAAAACCATGTAAAACCATTCCTGAACCCATCTTTGGAATAACGGAATAGTGAAACAATGGAATACATCCTTCAGGAAGAATCTCTCCCCTCCTCCAAAAAACTCTCCTCTCGTCAATCCTGAACCAAAGTTTTTTCAAAAAAACCCTTGACAATTTTCCTTTTTGGTGGTATTATAATAGTGGCTAAATGTATTTTAGATGGGAATATTAAATCCCATCTCGAATTATAATAACGGCCTCATAATAAAGAGGTACACGAAAGCCTCCATATGTTCCTTGAAAACGAGGTCCGAGATGGGTTTCTGTCTAAGGTGCATTTAGCTGGGAGGCTTTTTTGTTTTTAGGTGTCCGCAGACCCCTCTGTCATCCTGAACGGAGCCCTTCGGCATGTCATTCTGAACGGAGTGAAGAATCTACTTTGTCTCGGGGTAAACTTCGCGAAAGGATAAACTACAATGGAAATAAAAGAAATCGAACTTAACAAAATCCAATCCAGCCCATCCCAGGCCAGGTTGGACTTTGACAAAGACAAAATCCTCGAGTTCGCCCAATCGATTAGGAGCGTCGGCCTCCAGAACCCAATCTCCCTCCGGGTCTATTCAGACGGCCACTACGAAATCATCTCCGGAGAGCGCCGATTCCGTGCCTTCAAAAACCTCGGCCGAACCACCATCCCCGCCATCGTCCGGGAAGTAACCCCCCAAGAAACCAGGGTAATGTCCCTCATAGAGAACCTCCAGCGTGAGGACCTCAACCCCATGGAAGCAGCCGAGGGATTCAGGCTCGTTAAAAAAGAGGGGGGTTATTCCAACGCCGAACTGGCAAGATGGGTAGGAAAACCAAGACAGTATATAGTCTATCATCTTGATCTTTTGGAAATGCCTCAGAAAATCCAGGATAGCGTCCGCATGCGGACGCTTTCTTACACCACTGCTCTGGAACTGGCCAAGATAAGAAACATTAAATCCCGCAATAATGCCCTTAAAATGGCTACACAGGGCAAAATAACTCGTCAGGAAATCCGCTCCCTCCAGAAAGAGCCTGTAGAAAAACCCACCAGGGAAAAAACGCTAAAACAGCTATGGGGAAAAGAGCCCACAACCAAACCAACAAAAAAAGCCGAACCCAGGATAATCCTCAAGCTCGGCCGGCTAAAAATCATTTGGGAATGATAAAAGAGCAGGAATCCGTCTTCACTCAAAACCCGGAATCCAGCCTTTAGGCTGTAATGGTTCTAACCATAAACTACAAAATAATCAGGGGGGATCACGGAAGATCCCCATAAAACCAAAAAACGGAAGCCCACGGATGGACTCCCGTTTTAAGGTGATCTACTTTCAATAACAACACTCAACTATTGAAAGTATATCACCTCCCAATGGATTTGTCAAGACTTTTTTTGACAAAATCCAAAAAAACAAGGGAGGGAAAAAATGAAAACCTTAACCGGTTACAACGAAAGAATCCAGGAAGAAAACCTCGATTTACA